>NZ_JBMDIS010000014.1:0-119914 GCF_057808775.1 Pseudomonas sp. FG86
TCTTACTGGGGCTGCTGCGCAGCCCAACGCGGGGCAAGCCCGCTCGCCACAAAAAGCCTCCACAAAAAGCCGCCGCAACAAGCCTGCTTGCTACAGCGGGCCCGCTCGCCACGGGTTAAGCAGGTTCGTCACTAAATTGACTCCCGCCTGAGAGCGCAACGCCGTTGGTCCCTACAACCTTGGTTTGTCGTGGTTTTCTTCTATTCTGAGCTTAGGGATATCCACAGGAGTCGCAGGATAGAGACAGTCTCGCCGTGTCATCGGGGCTGAACACCGATCTACCGAGGGTCGCCGCCATGCCGCGCAACCTTTGCCTTACCCGCCAGTGCCTGGGCCTGGTTACCCGTATTGAATGTTCCATTCGCCCTCTCGCGGGGGATAACGGGATGTGGACCTTGCTATTTGCCGCCGGAATGACCGGCGAGCAGCCTTCCACCATCAAGTCCCAGGGCCCGTTCCATGGGCCCTTCGTGGCAGAAAACATGCTGCAATCGATTGTGGATAGCCTCACCCTGCATGGCTATGAGCTGGTGCCAGATCCGCAAATATGGTGTCTGCATATGCAGGCTCATTTACGCCAGCTCAATGGCAGCCAGGAGTGTCTGGCCCTGTAAGCTCGGTCATTTGCCCTCGGGCTTGTCCAGCTTGACCTCGAAACCGTATTGCACGGTGCTCAGGTCAGTGCGTTGATAGCTTTCCAGTGCGGTCGGCTGTCCATAGAAGTAATGCACATCGAACAACGCCGTGCCGTATTCCTCGGCGCGGTGGCTCACGCCGAGAATTTCCTTGAGGTAATTGCCGCTGGCGTCCTTGGCGTAGAAACGCCAGCTGTCGGCGGGGAATTCTTTCTGGTCGACAACCAGCGCGTTGTCCTTCAGAGAGAGGCCCTTGGGCAGCTTGGTCACGTCGATCTCGCCTTTCTCGATCGTTGCCAGGAACAGCGGGATCGAACCCACCACATAGGCCGGGTTTTCCGGGAACAGGTTAAGGTCGTAGGTGAGCGTGCCGCGCGCCGGGTTCAATTCATACGCTTCGGTCGGCAACTCGATGGGCTCCCCACGTTCGCCTTTCTCATCGGCGGCGAAGAACGTCACTGGCGACTCGCTGCTATTGCGCTCGTTGCCCACCAGTTCGTCATTAAAGGTGAACGGGTGATCGAACACGATATGCGCGGCGCTGGCGTCGTCGACGGACTGGCTGATGGTGACGCTGTTTTTCAGTTGCTCCTCGGTCATCGTCGCGCCTTTGAGCCAGGCCGCGGCGCCGTCGTCATACACGGTGACCGGCATCGGCAGGGCCTGTACGGTTTGTTGCAGGCTGTTCTTGTCGAAGCGCAGTACCGGCAGGTCGAGGTCCTTGCGGGTGACGGTGGCGGTGGAGAAATCCAGCACGTTGATTTGCAGGTTGTCGATCAGGCCATTGAAATACACCTTGGCGTAATGACTGCTCTGCTTGTGTTCGAAGGCTTTCTGCTCCTCGGTCAGCTGCTTTTCAAACGCATCCGACCAGACCTTCTGCTTTTGCATCTGCGCCAATTGTTTCTCGTAGAAGGCCACCTGCGCGTTGCTTTCATTGATCGAGCCGGAACGGGTGAGAAATTGCCCGGTGCTGTCACGTGCTTGCACCAGCAAGGGGTTGGGGGAATCCTCACCGACCTGTGGCGCCAGCGGTTCGCTGTTGGTCAGTTCGATCTCGGCGTAGTTCTTCTCAAGCAACATCAGGTTGACGGTGATATTGCCTTCAGTGCGCTTGTGGCCCACGTCCTGTTTCGACAAATCGAACGTCAACACCTTGCCCGGCGCGATCACTTCCACCGTGCCCTTGAGGCGGACGGGCTGCGGCTGGCTCTTGTTTTCGGTCTCGATGCCATCGATGAACGGGTAGGTCACCGTCAGGTCATCGGGGTTGGTCAGGTTGGAACTGCTGGGGCTCAACTGGATGCCGGGATCGGTCTCCGACCATTCCGGCTGGAACGGGATGACTTTGTTGTTGCTCAAGGTGACGGACTGCCACTCCAGGCCGTGAGGGAACGGGAACTGGTCCGGTGTATTGAAATTGAACGGGAAGATCGGCTGCAGATCGGTCAGGTAGTCGGAGTGGGAGGTCTTGCGCAGCACGAACAAGCCGTTGATATAGGTGTCGACCAGGGCCTGGGGCGTGGGGTAGTGCTTGAGCAGGGCGAGGCTGTCTTCGCCGTATTCGGTCTCGATGGGCTTGCTGGCGAGCTTGGCGCGCGCCCGTTCGAGCAACAGCAGCGAGCCGCCGAGGTCGGCGATGGCGTCGCGCAGCTTGGGGTCCTGGATACTGTCGAGCGACTGTTCGAACTTTGCGGTTTTCTCTTCGAGGGTGGCCTGCTTCTGCTCATCACTGGGTGAGCAGCCGCCGATCATCAGCAACGCCGCACACAGGCCAAAACGGGCCAAAGGGGATCGCACATCCATCATTTGAATTTTCCTGTCCGACATCATCGAAGCCGAGTTGATGGGCTCGACACTAGCAGAAAAATTCTCTTACAGATGCCGCCCAGGTCAGTTTTCTCGCGGTTACAGGTGCTTGGTGGCGGCTGGTATACTCGCCGCCATTTCTAGCCAAGCTGTGTGAGAACCAATGGAACGCTTTATCGAAAATGCTATGTACGCCTCGCGTTGGCTGCTGGCGCCGATCTATTTCGGCTTGTCCCTGGGGTTGCTGGCGCTGGCGCTGAAATTCTTCCAGGAAGTGATTCACCTGCTGCCGAGCGTGTTCTCGATGGCCGAGTCCGAACTGATCCTGGTGCTGCTGTCGTTGATCGACATGGCCCTGGTCGGCGGCTTGCTGGTGATGGTGATGATCTCCGGCTACGAGAACTTCGTCTCGCAGCTGGATATCGATGACAACAAGGAAAAGCTCAACTGGTTGGGCACCATGGACTCTTCGTCGCTGAAGATGAAAGTGGCGGCTTCCATCGTGGCGATTTCCTCCATCCACTTGCTGCGCATCTTCATGGACGCCAAGAACGTCGATCCGCAGCACCTGATGTGGTACGTGATCATCCACATGACCTTCGTGGTCTCGGCGTTTGCCATGGGTTACCTGGACAAACTCACCAAGCACTGATGTCCCGTGCCGGCCTTACTGCTCGATGAAGTAGTAAGGCTGGCGATTGATTGCCATCTCCTTGATCACCGTCACCTTGCCGCTCAGTTGCTCGGTGCGATCCAGCAACGCAACGTTGCCGGGTTTGGCGGCCAGGTAACTGCGTAGCTGCGGCTCGGTTTGCAGGATCGGCAAGTAAGCCTGCAGGTAGAACACACTCGCCCCGTCGATTCGCTCGTTGGGCTGGAACAACACCACCTCTTTACCCTCGGCTTGCAGTGCCTGGATCTGACTGATCACCGGCACGAATGACTGGCGCTCGTCAGCCTTGGGCGCGTACCAGAATGCAGCGCCCAGGTAGCAGGCGATGAGCAACGTGAAGGCCCCACCAACCACGCGCCGATGGTGTTGGTACAGCGCCGGCTTGTTAGCCTTCAGCCATTCGAGCAGCACTCGCGCATATTCCGCCGCCAGCACCGCGGCGGCCGGCGTCAACGCCATCAGGTAAACCGTGCGTTTGCTTGAGGCCAGGGTCAGCAGCGTGAATTGCGCCACCAGCCACACGCTGAAGAACAGGCGGTAACGGTTGCGCACCAGGCTTTTACGAAAGTGCCACAGGCCCAGGTACACCAGGATATTCCACGGCAAAAACGCTTCCGGCAGTTTCACCAGGTAGTAGTAGAAGGGTTCGTAGTGCCCGGCTTCGACGAACGAGCCGCTGAACCGCCCGACGCTGTTGGTCCACAGCACTTCGCCCACGGCCTGCATGCCGCCGCGCTGGAACAGGAAGCCCAGCCAGATCAGCAACGGTACCAATGCCAGCAAGGTGAACAGCGCCGGGCGGAGCCAATCACCGATGCGCAGGCGTTTGTCCATCAGGCTGGTGCTGGCCAGGTAGACAAAAATCACAATGCCGGGCATCGCCAGGCCCAGCACGCCTTTGCTCAGGGTGGCGATTGCCATCCCAACGGTAAACAACGCCCAAGCCCAGGCTGTGGAGCCTGGCCGCTCGGATTCGGGGCGCATCGCCTGGTAGAACGCCAGCAGTGCGGTGGTCACGCCCAGGCTGAGCAAGGCATCCTCACCCACCCCACGCACATTGCTCCAGTAACTGGCCATGGTCGCCAGGATCAACGCCGCGCAGAACGCCAGGGTTTTCGGCCGCCCGAACTTGCGCAGCATCCCGTAGAGCAGCATCACGCTGAACAATCCGGCAAACGCGGACGCCAGGCGCACCGCCCCAGGCGTGCCGCCGAACAGGCGAATCGCCCCGGCGTCCAGCCAAAGGCTCAGGGGTGGTTTTTCCAGGAAGGGCTCGCGAAACAGCCGGGGCACCACCCAATCATTGTCCAAATGCATGGCCATGGCGATCCCGGCGACGCGGGCTTCGGTGGAGCCTTGCAATTCATGGTTACCCAGCGCAAAGAAGAACAACAGACCAGCCAGCAGGAGTAGCAGAGGAACGGGACGCGTCATGGGGCGGGCTACCGGAGCAGTGGCCGTTCGGGGGAACGGCGCGCAATCGGTGAGTATAGGGAGGCAAATCTTAATATTTCATGAATAGGGACGGAGTTTCTTGTATCGGGCCAGGGGAACAGTGCCCCCCTGGCGCCGTTGCAGGTGCTACGAGGCTTTGACTTTAAAGCGGCTCAACCCTTGCTGCATGGAGTTGGCCCGTTCTGACAGGTTCCTGGCAGCCACCGCGCATTGCTGGGAGTTGACCTGGTTCTGCTGGGTGACTTCATCGATCTGCTCCAGGCCGATACTGGCCTGTTGCAAACCGGACGCCTGTTCACTGGAGGCTTGGTAGATCAGCGACACCAGGCTTGAGACAGCACTGGTACCGCTGACAATGTTCCTCAGTGAGTCGGCGGTACGACCGGCAATCACCATGCCGCGCTGGGTCTTGGTCGACGAGTCGGCAATCAGCGCGGCTGTTTGCTGGGCTGCTTCCGCGCTACGGGCGGCCAGGCTCCTGACCTCGTCGGCGACCACGGCGAAACCGCGGCCCAGTTCCCCGGCGCGTGCCGCCTCGATCGCAGCGTTCAGGGCCAACAGGTTGGTCTGGGCGGCGATGTTATCGATGGTGGTGATGATGGCGGTGATGTCCTTGCCCGAATTGTCGATCTCGGCCATGGCTGCAATCAATTCACTCATCAGCTTGTCACTTTCCCCCGCGTCGGCACGCGACGCCTGGGATTGCTCATCGGCCTTTTTGGCGTTGGCGGCGTTGTCGCTGGTCTGCGCTGCCATTTGGGTCATGACCGCACTGATTTCGGTGATGGATGACGCCGAGTTGGAGGCCCCGTCGGAGAGTGACTGGCTCAATTCGGTGACCTGCGCCGAGCTGCCGGTGATTTGCGTGGCGCTGGCCTGCACCTGGGAGATCAAGGCGTTCAAGTTGCCGACCATTTTCTCCAGGGATTTGCCCAAGGTGTCGTTGGGCGAGGACAGGCGCACTTCCAGGTCCAGGTCTCCTTCGGAGATGCGTTCGGCCACCCGCACCTGGCGTTGCAGGCTTTCCGACATATCGTTCAAGGCAAAAGACAATTGGCCGACTTCATCTTCGGATTTTTGCACCAGACGACGCGAGAAGTCCCCCAGGCTGATGTTGGCGGCCAAGGCGGCGGCTTCACGAATCGGCCCGACGATTTTCGCGGTGGCAAACCACAGTGCAAGCAGCGCCAGCAGGGAAATGGCCACGCCAACCGACACCTGCCAGATGCTGCTCTTGACGCCGCGTGATTGCAGTTCCTTTTCCAGGGCTATGGCCTGGCTCATGACCACTGCCTTGGGCAAGTGGATCAGAATGGCCCAAGGTTTTTCGCTGCGGCCCAGGGTGATGGGCATCTGCACTTCGATTTCCTGGGAGTCCTGGTTGAGTCGGCTGTCCCCCTGGCCTTTCTGCACATTGGCCAGCACCTTGTCCCAAGTGTCGGGCAGCAGCGTCTTCAGCGGTTGGCCGATCAGTTCCGGCCGTTTACTGTCAGCCACCACCAACCCTTGATGGCTCAGGATCGATACGGAGCCGTTGCCGCCATACAGGTCGGCGGACATCTGCTCGCTGAGTTTCTGGATGAACGAGATATCGAAGTCAGCGCCCACCACCCCGTAAAACTTGCCGTTCGCGGTGATCGGCACCGAGAGGGTTGTCAGCCATACATTCTTGCCTTGCACCACATAGGGGATCGGGTCCAGCACGCTTTCCCTCTGGGTATCCCGAGGGCCCGAGTACCAGCCGCCCTTGGGCACGCCGTTGGGATGACGGGCATCGGAGTCATACTCGACCAGTGGCTGCACGGCAATGTGGCCATCCGAACTGCGCGTCCAATAAGGAGTGAAACGGCCGGTCAACGGGTTGTTACCACCCTCGTTGTTACGAAATGCCTGATCCTGGCCGTCCAACGCATCCGGTTCCCAGCACGAATAGGTGCCGTTGAAGTCGGGGTTGTCCTTGAGCACGCTCAGTAGCATCGTATTGATTTGATCCCGGCCCAGCGTCAGCGGGCTTTGTGCAGCCTTGCTGGCCCCCAGCACATCAGCCAGTGCGCGCGCGGCATTCAAGGCATTCTGCAACTTTGCCTTAATGACGTTGGCGCGGGACTCCGCGAGGTTTTGCACTTCACGGATGGTGGCGCTTTCAATCAATGCGGAAACTTCAGTGCCCACATAGGCCTGGTTGGCATTCGAGGAATAAAGCCCATATAAGACCAGACTCGCGCACGAGATAAACAGGCAGAGTCCGGCGGTGAAGCATATGCGCGTCTGCAATGAGTTGAATTTCATGGTATTTCCTGCCCGTGCTAGTAGTTACCAACATAATGGGATGTCGGTATTCGAGTGTTGTTTTGCACGCAAGGCTTAACGCTTAATCATGGGCTGCTTACGCATAGATATATGCGGTACAGCTTATTGGTTCAGTGCTGTTCGTGAGCGGTATCGTCGAGCCATAAACGCTCGGTATTTTTAAAGCCATAGCGCTGCGGGGGCACCCGCGCAATGATTCGGTCGGTTTGTGCCGGATCACTCAAGTCGATTATTCGGGGGGTTATGTAAATATTTAAAACCGGAAGAAAGAATAACTTTATTTTTGGCGTCAACAATGAGTCGGCATGTTGTTCGATGACGACGCCAATGCTGCCGCTTTTCAATTGCACGATAGAACCGACGGGGTAGATACCCACGGACTTCAGGAATGCCCGGAATACCTCATCATCGAAATGCCCGTCCCAGGTCGACATTTGCTGGATGGCGACCGCCGGGTCCCAACCCTGGTTATAGGAACGGTCCGAGGTGATCGCGTCATAGACGTCACACACCGCGGCCATTCGAGAAAAAAGACTGATTTGTTCTCCCGCCAGTTGATGGGGGTAGCCCGTGCCGTCGACTTTTTCGTGATGATGCAGGCACACGTCCACGACCATTTCGCACATCTGCGCTGTCGCCACCAGGGTTTTCTCACCTTCCAGCGGATGGGTGCGAACCAGCTGCAATTCGTCGCCGCTCAAGCGCCCCGGCTTGTTGAGGATGGCGCCCGGGATGGCCATTTTGCCGATGTCGTGCAGCAGCCCGGCCAGCCCCGCCCGGCGAATCAATGGCGCCGGCAGGGCCAATTGATTACCCAGGGCAATCATCAGGGCACACACGGCGACCGAGTGCATATAGGTGTAATCGTCGATGCTTTTAAGGCGTGCGAGGCTGATAAAGGCATTGGGGTGGCGTGCGATCGAAGCAGAAATATCGTCCACCAGCGCGCCGACCTGTTCGAGCTCCAGGGAGCGGCCCATGCGGGCATGGCTGAACATCTCGACAACGGCGGTCTTGGCCCGAGAACAGATTTCCTGGGCGGCGGCCAGCTCGTCTTTCATGCTGGTGGGGGTGGTCGAAATCGCTGCGGTCAGCGTTTCTTGCGGCAGGCCTGAGTCTGGTTGCGGCCCCGGATCGGAAGGTTGCGCGCCACAGCCCATGGCGCACTGGATATCAGGCTGAGCGTCATTCGCGCGGTCCTTCCAGAACGGTCTTTCTTCACTGCCGGTGGTCAGGTGGTAGAGCTCATTGCATTTCAACATGATTAGCCCTCTGTCATTTTGTTCTTATTCGTTTCCCTACAGCCTCCTTGGCTTGAGTGTTGTTGTCGTAAAGCGTCAGTTCGGGGTGGCCGCCTTGATTCGTGAGACCACGCGGCCGGCCAAGTCATCGGGGCGGAACTTGGCGAGGAAGTCATCGGCGCCGACTTTCTTGACCATCGCCTGGTTGAACCCGCCCGAGAGTGAGGTGTGCAGCACGATGTGCAGCTTGGCCATGCGCGGGTCGTGGCGGATTTCAGCGGTCAGGGTGTAACCGTCCATCTCTGGCATTTCGATGTCGGAGATCATCATCAGGAACTCCTCCTCCGGCTTGCGCCCCTCGTCGAGCATGGCCCGCAGGTAATCAAGCGCCTGGCGCCCATCGTTCAAGGCCACCACCTCGACGCCCACGGTCTCCAGGCAGCGGGTCACTTGCTTACGCGCGACCATCGAGTCATCCACGGTCAGCACCCGCAGGTGCTTAGCCCGTTGGCTGACCTCGTGTTCCACCACGCCGCTGGAGATTTCCTCGGAGGATGGCGAGATTTCTGTCAGCACCTTTTCCACATCGATGATCTCGACCAGGCGATCATCCGTGCGTGTAACGGCAGTCAGGTAATTGTTCTCGCCGCTGCCCTTGGGGGGCGGATGGATGTCTTCCCAGTTCAAATTGACGATGTGCTCGACCGCATAGACCAGAAAACCCTGAACGCGGTTGTTGTACTCCGTAAGTATTATAAAAGCGCTTTCCTGATCCTCGACGCCGGGCAACCCAGTGGCCATGGCCAGGTCAAGAATAGGAATGCAGACACCTCGGATGTTGGCGACGCCACAAATGTTGCTATTAGACTTTGGTATCGATGATA
Source organism: Pseudomonas sp. FG86 (assembly GCF_057808775.1). Lineage (NCBI taxonomy): Bacteria > Pseudomonadati > Pseudomonadota > Gammaproteobacteria > Pseudomonadales > Pseudomonadaceae > Pseudomonas > Pseudomonas sp. FG86. The sequence continues at coordinate 9,008 of NZ_JBMDIS010000014.1, forward strand.
ACTTCGGGCAGCGTATAACTTCCCGGACTTTAAATACGTTGATCCCATACAGCTGGTGATTGTTGAAACGGAATAGCAGCAGTTCAAGCCGGTTCTGACCGACCAGCTGGGTGCGGCTGTTAACGGATGCCAATACGCCGGTCATACACACTCCTTGAACCTGGCTGAACAGCGTTGATGTCGTAATGACATTAGCATATGTAGGGGAATGTAAAATATATGTGAAAATAAAATTGTGGGTGGGTTTGCTGTTTAAGCGATGGGGGCGGAATGATTGTCTATTTGGACGAGTGTTTGAAAGTAGTTAGTTGGCTAACTTGCTATTTTTATTGTTGAGAATGATTTAGAAAAACAATTTTATACGGCCTGTCGGGTTAAGCGAGGCACAACAAAGTCCGCGCTAGAGCCAGCCTTTAGAAGCGATCCGCTCGCGGAAAATCGCCTGCTTATCCTGGATGAATCGATGAGTCAGCCGAAGCGTGAGGTTGAACAGGTCCTCCATCCGCAACGGCGCGGCCATCTCGCGCAGGTCTTAGGCCGTACGGGCACCGAGACAATGGATTGAAAGGCTTTCGTGAGCTGCGAGTGGTTTACGCATCGACGAGGCGCGCCAGATTGCCCCGTTCAACACGGCCATCAACCTGGAACTCAAAAAATCTGAAAAGCCCCAGTAGCCCTGAACCCCGTATTTATTGGATTTCAGGCACAAAAAAAGACGCCCGTGGACGTCTTTTTCTGATCATTTGACTGTTCGAGAGGCTCGCCGCTGCGGGGCCTGGTCCTAAGCTGGCGCCAGTGACCGAGCGGCACTTGGTTGTGGAGGACTGCTTCGCCCCAGGGGGTATCGATGCTCATGTGGCCGAGCAGGCTTACTGTTCCAACTTGGGGACGGTTTCCTGTTCAGCGGACTTGCCGTGTTTGGGCCAGATAACGCCAACGCTTTTCATGCCCTTGGCCGGGTCCATTTCAGGGTGAGCGAGAACCACGTCTCGATAGGACGGGCTGCCGATCACGGCGGGTTTGAACTTGACCAAAAAGTCGTTGACCTCCTTGCGTAGCTCCGGCGCCAGGTCGTAGTCGTTGTAGCACTCCTCCAGACAATCGAGCGTGGCTTGCCAGTGCTCCTCGGTAAGTCCCATGCCTCGATGGGCGGTAACCATGTCTCTCCCGCGATACTTGGCGCTGCCCCCCCAGTGTTGGGAAAGAAAGTCGACAAAGTTGATATGTTCCTTTTGGAAAGTCGACTCGGACATATGCGCCCAAATGTGGCCAATGACAGGATGTGCCATTGTTTTCCTTAAAACTGCGCCCGCGAACTGATAAATAACGTCATAACCACCAAGACGTGTATAGAGGGAGGGTTGTTGTTCAATAGATGGTTGCTGATCGGTCATGATGCGATTTCTCCGTTTCGTGTGAGGGCGATTCTTGTTGGCTCAATGCCGGATTCGGCGCGGTTGATAAAGTTGCAAGGGCTTACGAAGTATCGAGGTTAGGTCTGCCGTCGGGCACACGCTTGGTTAGCAACGCCAACCATTTGGTCTAGAGGGACAGACGCTTAAAAAACGTGCGCGTAACGCAAGTTCATTCGAAAGTCTTCCTTGGTCCCGTTATCTACGGAGAGGTCCTTGCCCAGCTGCAGTTGGATTTGGTCTTTAGCGGTGAAGAACTTAGTTGCTGTCACACGGAAGTTTGTGGTTCCGATTTCGTTATTCTGGTTGACTTGATCGACGCGGGTTTCCCCGCCCCAGAGATGCCCGAAGCCTAAGGCGAACGCCGTTGTGGCATCGGGCATATAGCGCCCCATCACCTGTGTAGCGTAAGAAACCTTCTGCTTGAGCCGGTCTGCGTTGGCGCCATAGTCATTGTTATCGCCATACCAGGTAGCTCCGCCAACCAGGTCAATGGCCCATTGTTGAGTGAAGTGTTTGACGTAAGCGCCTTGTAGCTCGAATTTCCAGCGGTTCTCACCGATGTTCAGCGGATCGTCTTTGTCGTAGTTGCCAGTGGGTACGAACAGGTAGGGTGTGAAGCTAAGAGTGTCACGGGCGTCGTTGAGTCTTAACCTGACCGGGGCTGCCAGCGTTAGGTCGCCAACGCCATTCGTATTGCCAAGCGTTGAAGCCTCTCCGCCGCTGGAAACGTGCCCGAATGGCAGCAGGAATTGCGGATCGATTGTGACGGTGTCGGTCAACCCGTACACATGCAGCAAACGCAGGATGCCGACGTCGGAGGTCAGTTTGAAGTCCGAACTGACTTTGTGACCGTTTGCATACGCCGAGTCTGTCGTGGAGTGTTGGTAGTAAATGACGCCGATGGTGGCGCCTACCGGATATTGCTCGTAGTCTCCAGGAGCCACTTCGATAGCTTGTGCTTGAAGTGCCGGTAATACAGTGGTGAGTGTCAGCAGACGTACCTTTTTCATTATGGAGTTCCTTTGCATAGGGCGGCTGTGCGAACTTTTCGGGTCACAGGCTGCGGCTTATTGAATGTGATGAAGTGGGTGCAGGTTACTTTCAGCTTCGTGCCGGTAGTGCGTCGCGAAACATCCCTGTCTGCTGATGGAAGTTGATGTATTCGAACACTTTATTTTGGGATCAGGCACACGCTCAGGTTTACCTGCGGCACTCGCCTGCCGGGCCCGAAGTGCGCATGTCCCCCACTCGAGCAGCCACGAAATGAACTCTTCAGGTGCCAGGTCGCGCATATGCAGCAACCTGAAGTCGTCGGTCACTTGCTGTTGTTCAAGATGCATGGGCTACCTCATCGGCGCAGTTTGCTGGATATGCCGTAAGGTCAAAGTTAGGCAGAACGGAATAGCGTCGCTTTGTTCGAAAGGACAACCGTTTGGTTGGAAAAGACAGTGCACAAACACCTGCTTGTGCACGATTCGCGTGGGTGCGTCGCACAGCAGCAGCGAGAGTTTCTGCTCTGAAATGGGGACGGGCGTTGGCGGTATTTAACAGCGGGAGTTGGCGTAACTAAGTCGTAGCCACGCGCCACAGAGGTCAACGCCCGCAAACATCCATGGCGTAGTTATTACGGCGATGCTTTTTCATGCGCTCTGGAGGGAGGGTCCAAATGCGTTTGTCGAAATCAATGCCTGCCCTTGCGGGTCGATACAACCTGGCATCGGGCTGATTTGAGCCTCAAAGGGGGATGTGGGTTGTCGACAAGACCTGGCGTAACCCCATGAACGAGCGAATCTGGCGAACCCCGGGGAGGTAAAGCAGTTGCTCCGCGTGGAGCCGGTTGAAACTGTTGCTGTCCTTGGTTCGTATCAACATGAAGTAGTCGAATTCCCCCGTCACCACATGGCATTCCATGCAGCCGGACACCTTTTGCGCCGCAGCTTCGAAAGCTGCGAAGGATTCCGGTGTCGAGCGGTCCAGCACCACGCCGATCAACACCACCATCCCTGCATCGAGCGCTTGATTGTCCAGCAACGCGACAATGCCCTTGATCAGGCCCGCCTGCTTGAGGCGTTCGACTCGTCGCAGGCAGGCCGGCGCGCTCAGTTTGACCTTCTCGGCGAGTGCCACATTGGAGATCGAGGCGTCTCGCTGCAGGGTCTTGAGAATGGCGCGGTCGGTCCGGTCCAGCGGAAGCGGCTCCGAGCCGGATGTGCCGAGTTTCTTGTGGGTATTTGTTGCGTTCATATGGATTTTTACGCAGTAAAAATAGGTTTTAAGTTGTATTGGTTGATTTATATTTCTTTAATGGATTGAAACTTGCAACACATATTTTTGGCTTTGTTCTTAATATTGAACTCATCGAAGCCCCTCTGAAAGCACCTGGAACGCAGCCTTTTTTGCCTTTGGGTCTGGCGCTTGGATGTCCAATAAACAAGGAGCAGAGTCATGAACCTGAATCGTTTTAAACGTTATCCGCTGACCTTCGGTCCTTCTCCGATCACGCCTTTGAAACGCCTCAGCGAACACCTGGGCGGTAAGGTCGAGTTGTATGCCAAACGTGAAGACTGCAACAGTGGCCTGGCCTTTGGCGGCAACAAGACGCGCAAGCTCGAATACCTGATTCCCGAGGCGCTCGAACAGGGCTGCGACACCTTGGTGTCCATCGGCGGGATCCAGTCGAACCAGACCCGCCAGGTCGCCGCTGTCGCTGCTCACCTCGGTATGAAGTGTGTGCTGGTCCAGGAAAACTGGGTGAACTACTCCGACGCCGTGTATGACCGGGTCGGCAATATCGAGATGTCCCGCATCATGGGGGCTGACGTACGACTGGACGCTGCAGGGTTCGACATCGGTATTCGGCCCAGTTGGGAGAAGGCCATGAACGACGTGGTGGAACGGGGTGGCAAGCCGTTCCCGATACCGGCGGGTTGTTCCGAACATCCCTACGGCGGGCTTGGGTTCGTCGGCTTTGCCGAGGAAGTGCGGGAACAGGAAAAACAACTGGGGTTCAAGTTCGACTACATCGTGGTCTGTTCCGTGACCGGCAGTACCCAGGCCGGCATGGTCGTCGGTTTTGCCGCGGACGGCCGTTCGAAGAACGTTATCGGCATTGATGCCTCGGCCAAGCCCGAGAAGACCAAGGCACAGATCCTGCGTATCGCCCGGCACACCGCCGAGCTGGTGGAACTGGGGCGTGAGATCACCGAAGACGACGTGGTGCTCGATACACGCTTCGCCTACCCGGAATATGGTTTGCCCAACGAAGGTACGCTGGAAGCCATTCGCCTGTGCGGCAGCCTTGAAGGTGTGTTGACCGACCCAGTGTATGAAGGCAAATCCATGCACGGGATGATCGAAATGGTCCGCCGTGGCGAGTTCCCCGAAGGCTCGAAAGTGCTTTACGCGCACCTGGGTGGGGCACCTGCGCTGAACGCCTACAGCTTCCTGTTCCGCAACGGCTGATTAACGCCAATAACCTGTGGGAGGGCGCTTGCTCATGAAGCGGTGGGTGAGTCGGCATCAATATTGAATGTCACGGCCTCATCGTCGGATCGCCGACCGGAGCAAGCTGCTCCTACCAAACTGCCGGGAGTACCGCCATGCATGCGATATCGCAATCCGCAGTCTGGATCAAGGAACCTTCGGCGGATGCCGGAGTGGTCATCGTGACCAGCGCTACGTTGCCCAAATACATGATCGACAAGCTGCACGTGGCGATAGATGACTGGGACCAGGTGGCTTATCTGGCCGTCAAGCAATCCGAGGCGTTGATGGTCGACTGGTTGCGGGCGGAGCAATCTGCTGGAGCCTACACGTGCCATGCCAGCCAACTGTTGCGCGGCGTCTCCCACGGAAGTTTTTTACTGGATGTCGAAGTCGGCACGGTTCCTGGCTTGACCTGGCTGGGGTCCGTGCACGGTCACCCGTTGCGCGTCGTCGAACTGGGAACGATAGCCTCATCCACCGCAGCGATGGATCAACAGGTAGAACAAGTGCTTTCGGCGACCCGCGGTCTGGCGAAAAGCGTGCTGCAGGCGCGCGGCGTGATTTAGCCAGTGTCCGCACCCATTCGCTTGTTGAATCCCCCCAAACAAAGGCAACGCCTATGAGCCAAGCTGCCGATTGTCGTACCCATGCCCTGAAGTGGATGCGCGAGCTTTCAAATTGCACACGTATCGTGGTCATCGCGTGCGGGCTTGATAGCAATCATATTGATTTGATCCATCAGGGTTTCAGCTGTTTTGACAATGTGGCGCTGATCCATGTCGATGCTGTGAACACGGTGCCTGGCCAGCTCGCTGAGGTACGAGTGGCCAAGGGTGACTGCTGTTTTGTCGTGCTCGGTGAACTGGATGAGCGTTTATTGCACGGCCTTTCCATTGGTCAGCCCTGCGTCTACCCGATTGCTTCAGACGGGGCGGCCGAACGTTCGGTCATTGCCGCAGTAGAACAGGTGAAAAGCCTCGCCCGAGTAAGCCATTCGCGCCACCTTGAAGTGATACCCGACAGCGGCGGGAGCTGCCTGTGAACCTGTCGGATACCCTGGCCTCGGTGACGCGTAGAAACCCATGACCTCAAACGCTGTCGCCGACCGCCAGAATGGTCGCCACCAACGCCTGCGCGCGAGGCACCAGCGTGTCCAGCTCCAGATATTCACGATCGGTGTGAACCTTGCCACCCACCGGCCCGAGGCCACACAGGGTTGGAATGCCCAGGCTGGCGGTGAATCCGGAGTCGGCGCAACCGCCGGTGAATTCGCCTTCGACGCTGAAACCCAGCGCACGCGCTTTTTGTTGGTAGATGTGCAGCAGCCGTTCGCTGTGATGGGCTTCCATCGGTAGAAAAGTCGTCGCTTCCTTGAGGATGGCGCGGGTGCCGATCAGTTCTTCTTCGGCGACGATGGCCTGGATTGCGCTGAAGATTTGATCCCAATGCTTGAGTTCGATGAAGCGCACGTCCAGCCGGGCGCAGGCGCTGGGCGCGACGGTGTTGCTGGACGTGCCACCGGATATCAGGCCAACGTTAGTGGTGATGCCTGCCGGGTAATCGGTCAAGGCATGCAGCTTGACGATCTTGCGTGCCAGGGCTTCGATGGCGCTGGCTCCGTCAGCATGGTTGACCCCGGCATGCGCCGCGCGGCCGCTGACTTCGATGATCAGCGTGGCTCCGCCTTTGCGTGCGTTGACCACGTTACCGCTGGCCCGGCCGGGTTCGGTATTGAGTACGGCGCGGGCGGCACGGGCGGCGTTTTCGATATGGGGTCTGGCGCTGCCGGAACCGATCTCTTCATCACCGGTGTACAGAACCTGCACCGGATAGGGCAACCGGCCGGCGCGCTTGAGTGCCATGAGGGCGAAGCAATTGAGCACCAAGCCGCCTTTCATGTCGGCGACGCCGGGGCCATAGGCGAGGTTGGCGTCGCGACTATAGCCGCGCGTCGTGGTGGTGCCTTTGGGGAACACCGTGTCGCGATGGCCGAGCAACAGCACCGGTTTTCCCGGTTCGCCTGGCACTTCGGCGAGTATCACGTCGCCAAAACCATCGACCGGTATGCGCTTGAGCAGGATGCCGTCGGCTTCCAGTTCCGCCGCGAGCAGCGCGCCCACGGCGTCGACGCCCGCCTTGTCATAGCTGTTGGAGTCGGTGTCGACGATACGCTGCAGCAGTGCTTCCATGGCTTGGCGCTGGTCGGCAAGCCAGTCCAGCGCCTGTTGTGGAGTGGCACTCATTGCGCCTGCTCCCGTAACTGATGTTCCTGAGTCAGGCGGGCTGCGTCGTTGCCCAGGTCCCAGAACAGCCCCGCCATGATTTGCAGGCTTTCCTTGACCACCGGTGCCAGCAAGTGCTCGTTCGGCGCATGTTGTGAACAGGCCGGGTACGAGTGCGGCACCCACAATGTTGGCAGGCCGAGCACGTCCGCGAACACGTCGTTGGGCAGCGAGCCACCGAGGTTTGGCAGCAGCGCAGGTTTTTTGCCGGTGGTTTGTGCCAGGGAACTGAGCGCCCAATTGACCCAAGGGCTCTGCGGGTCCAGCCGAGTGGCATGCATCACCTCAATGCGGCTTTGCTTGACCTCGACATTGCTGAAGCCATGCGCATCCAGGTGGGCGCGCACCGCCGGGATAAAGGTCGTGTAGTCGCTGTTCACCACGAAGCGGATATGGCAGTGGGCGTTGGCCTTGCCGGGGATTGCATGCACGGGAGCGTCAGGGTTGCCGGTCTTGAAGGCGATAACGTCGAGGGTGTTCCAGCCGAATACCTTTTCGCTCAGCGAGAGCTCCGGGTTACCCCAGTTGGCGTCGATTTCCGGATCGCCCGGCCCGCCACCGACGTTAATATCGGCCAGTGCCTGCCGAACCGGCTCCGGCAGTGTCTCGGGCATCAGGCCCGCAACTTTCACCCGGCCGTGTTCATCGACCATGCTTGCGATGGCATTGGCCAGGATGATGCCAGGGTTAGCCAGCAACCCGCCCCAGTTGCCAGAGTGATGAGCGCCTTCGCGCAAATTGACCACCAGCTCGAAGTTGAACACCCCGCGCGAGCCAAGAAAAATCGTCGGTCGTGATGCCGCCAGGCGCGGGCCGTCCGAGGCGATGAAGATATCCGCGGCGAGCTCGTTACTGTGCGCGGCACAGAATGCATTCAAGCCCGGCGAGCCTTCTTCTTCGCCCATTTCCAGCAGCAGTTTGACGTTGAAACCCAGCTTGCCGTCGCGAGCCTTGAGCGTTTGCTCCAGCGCGGTCAGGTTGATCAAGTGCTGGCCTTTGTTATCTGCCGTGCCGCGGCCGTACCAGCGATCGCCTTCGACAGTGACTTGCCACGGCGACAGGCCTTCACGCCACTGCGCCTCATAGCCGCGCACCACATCACCGTGGCCGTAGCTGAGCACGGTCGGCAGGTCCGGATGTTCAATGCGCGTGGCGATCATGAAGGGGCCGCGCTCTGCCACCGGGTTGTCATAGATCTTGACGCTGAAGCCCATCGCCTCGACATGTGGGGTGATGAAGTCATTGAGGTAGCGATACAGCTCGGGCTGGCTGTCCGCTGCCTGGCTTTCGGTGTGCAAGGCGACGCTACGTTCGAGCAGATTGAAAAAATCGCCGTTGTCGAATTGCTCTGTGGTGTTGCTGATGGCCAGTGAACGACTCATGAGTGGACAAGCTCCAGTGTTTGGGCAGAAGTGTCGTGAAGGTGGCAACGCACGTTGCCGCCGGTAAGCGGACCATTGGCCGGATAGGCCGTTTTGCAGGGGGCGAAGCAGCTCGGGCAGCGCGGATGGAAGGCGCAGCCGGACGGCGGTGACATGGGGTTGGGGAAGGTGCCGTGCAGGCCGATGTCGGGAATGCCCAGGCGCGGATCGGGCGTGAGCACCGAATCCAGCAAGGCGCGGGTATAAGGGTGGCCGGGTTTGGCGAACAACGCTTCGCGCGTGCGTTCTTCGACGATGCGCCCCAGATACATCACCGCGACCCGGTCGGCGAGGTGTTCGATGACCGCCAGGTTATGGCTGATCAGCAGATAGGTCAGGCCGAATTCGCGCTTGAGGTCTTGCAGCAGATTGAGAATCTGCGCCTGCACCGAAACGTCCAACGCCGAGGTGGGTTCGTCGCAGATCAACACGTCAGGGCGCATGATCAGCGCCCGTGCAATCGCCACCCGCTGGCGTTGCCCGCCGGACAGCTGGCTCGGGTAGCTGTCGATCACCCGTTTGGGCAGGCCGACCACATCAAGCATCTCTTCGGTCTTCTTGCGCCGCTCGACGGTGCTGCCGATGTCATGCACGATCAGCGGCAGGGTCACGATTTCGCGCAGGGTCTTGCGTGGGTTCAGCGAGGAGTACGGGTCCTGGAATATCGGCTGAATGTGCCGGGACATTTCCTTGCGATCCGTCGCCGCCAGGTGTTTGCCATTGACCAGCACATCGCCGCTGGTAGGCGGCAACAGACCGAGCAGCATCTTGGCCAGGGTACTTTTGCCGCAACCGGACTCGCCCACCAGGCCGAGGGTCTCGCCACGCATCAGGCGCAGGGAAACGCCATCGACAGCCTTCAGGGTCGCGGCGGGTTTGAAAAAGCCCTGGTTGATCCGAAACTCGCGGCGGATGTCGCACAGCTCCAAAGCGATGTCTTTTTTCATGACCTTGCACGCTCCTGAAGGCGAATCGGTGCTGGGGCCGGTGCGGCGAACAGGCAACGCGCCATGTGCCCGTCCTGTTCGACTTCGGGGATGTTTTGCGCGCAGGCCGGTATCGCTTGCCCGCAACGATTGCGGAACGCACACCCTTGCTGTTCGCCGACCAGGCTCGGCACCAGGCCTGGAATCGAACCCAGCGCCTCACCCGGTTTGGTCCGGCCAGGGATTGGAATACTGGCCAGCAGACCCCGGGTGTACGGATGCTGCGGGTTCTCGAACAGTTGCAGGGCAGGGGCGGTTTCGACGATTTCCCCGGCATACATCACGGCGACCCGATCGGCGATTCGTGCTACCAGTCCAAGGTCGTGGGTGATGAAAATCACCGCCAGGCCGAGTTCTTTCTGAATGTCGCGGATCAAGCGCAGGATCTGCGCTTGAATGGTCACGTCCAGTGCCGTGGTGGGCTCATCAGCGATGATCAGGTCCGGTTCGCACATCAACGCCATGGCGATGATCACCCGCTGGCGCAGCCCGCCGGAAAGCTGATGCGGATACTGACGCAAGCGCTCGGTGGCATTGCTGATACCGACTTTCTCCAGCATCTGCGCGGCGCGAGCCAGGGCATCCTTGCGTGACACCTTGCGATGCTGAGTCAGCACTTCGCTGAGCTGATCGCCAATGCTGTAGGCCGGGTTCAGTGACGTCATCGGCTCCTGGAAGATCATTGCCAGACGGTTACCGCGCAGGTCGCACATGCGCCGCTCGCTCTGGCCGAGCATGTCGATGCCGTCCAGCGTCAGCCGGGCCGCGGTGCGTTTTGCCTTGCGTGGCAGCAGGTCCATCAGCGCCAGCGAGGTCAGGGATTTGCCGCAGCCGGATTCGCCAACGATGCACAGCATTTCACCGCGCTCGACTTCAAAATCCAGGCCGCGCACGGCATGCAGCATGTCATCCGGCGTCGGGCTGTTGCCCATGGGGATGTCCACGCGCAGGTTTTCCACATGGAGTAGTGCCATGTTCGGTACCCTCTATCAGTTACGGCGGTCTATCAGTTACGGCCGTCGGGCAGGATCAGATCGCGCAGGCCATCACCGACCAGGTTGATGCCCAGCACCAGAATCATCAGGGCAACGCCGGGAATGGCGATGACCCATGGGGAAAAGAACATGTAGGGTTTGCCTTCAGCGATCATCAAACCCCAGGACGGCGTCGGCGGCTGCACGCCGACCCCGAGGAACGAGAGTGCCGACTCCAGCAGGATCGCGTGCGCCATTTCCAGCGTCGCGACGACGATCAGCGCGCCGACCAGATTGGGCAGGATTTCACTGACCAGAATGCGCAGGGTCGAGCAGCCAAGCGCCTGGGCCGACGCCACATATTCAGCATCGCGAATCTGTTGCACCGAGGCCCTGACCACCACCGCGAAGCGATCCCATAACAGGCAGCCGAGCAGCACGATAACCACTTTCAGTGAGCCGCCCATCAGCGAGGCCGAGGCCAGCGCGACCATCACGACCGGCATGGCCAGCCGGGTGGTGATCAGATAGCTGATCAACGCATCGACCTTGCCGCCGTAGTAGCCCGCCAACAGCCCCATGACGGTGCCGATAAAGCCGGAAATCAGCGCCGCCGCAATGCCGATGAACAGCGAAATACGTGCGCCGTAGAGCAGCCTCGACAGGTAGTCACGGCCCAGCTTGTCGGTGCCGAGCACGTATTCCCAGGTGCCGTGGGCCATCCATACCGGCGGTTTCATGCGCAGCATCACGTCTTGCGCATAAGGGTCGTAAGGTGCCAGCCATGGCGCAAACAGGGCACCGGCGAAGATGATCAGCAACAACACCGCGCCGACGGCGAAACCACGATGACGAAAGCTCTTGCCAAGTATTCGGCTCAGGCTGCTTGGCGGTGGCAGGTAGTCATTGATCGCGAGGGTAGTAGAGGTGTTCATGTAAGCCTCCTAGCGCACGCGAATGCGCGGGTCGAGCAGTGCGTTGAGCACATCGGCCAGCAAGGTGAGGATGATGTAGATCACCGCAATCAGCAGGACCACGGCCTGTACCACCGGAAAGTCGTCACGGGCGATGGCGTCCCAGGCAAGTTGACCGATGCCCTGCAGGGAGAACACGGTTTCGATCACCACCGAACCGCCGAGCATGAAGCCGAACTCCACCGCCGCCAGCGCGACCACCGGAATCAAGGCGTTGCGCAGTGCGTGCTTGAACAACACGCGGGCAGGACGCAGGCCCTTGGCGCGGGCGGTGCGGATGTAATCGGAACTGAGCACATCAAGCATGCCGGCGCGGGTCAGGCGCATGATTGCCGGCGTCGCGTAGTAGCCCAGGGCAATGGCCGGCATGACGAAGTGCAGCAGGGTCGAGTTGCCGGACACCGGCAGCCACTTGAGCGTCACCGCGAACACCACGATCAACATCAGCGCAAACCAGAAACTTGGCATTGCCTGGCCCAGCACCGCGATGCTCAAGGCCAGTCGGTCAACCCAGGTGTCGCGTTTGACCGCGGCCAGCACGCCGAGTGGAATCGCTACCAGCAAGGCGATACCCAGCGCCATGGCCCCTAACCCCAGGGTAATGGGCAAGCGGCTGGCGACGAGGTTGTAGACCGATTCCTGAAAGAAAAACGAGTTGCCCAGGTCCAGGCGTAGCAAATCGCCCAGCCAGTTGAAGTACTGGGTCGGTAGTGGTTTGTTCAAGCCGTACTGCACGCGGATCTGTTCGATCTGTTCGCTGGTGGCTTCCGGCCCGCCAATGGCCGTGGCCAGGTCGCCGGACAGATGCAAAAGAGAAAAGCTGATCACCGACACGGTAATCGCAACGCAAATAGCGATGCCCAGGCGGCGCAAAAGGAATCCAAGCATGGCAAGTTTCCTCATATCCAATGGATGACAGGTGTGAGGACGTGTCCGTGCTGCGGGTTGGTCCGCAAGCCACGGCACCTCTCGATCAATCCGCTCGGTTGCGGGTTACTTCCAACTGGACTGAACGAAACGCGGCAGCTCATCCGGGTACGGCGTGAACGCGAGTTCGGAGGTGTAGGCGTAGTTCATCGAGTAGTTGAACAGCGGCGCCCAGTAGGCCTGTTCGCTGATGCGCTGCAAGGCCTTGCGGTAGTTGTCCTTGCGCACTTGCGGGTCGAGGGCATTGTCGGCGGTCTGCAACCAGCCCTGGACTTGTGGGTCCTTGATGTTGTCGTCCGGATTGCCCTTGAACCAGGTACCGGCCGACGCCGAGGTGTCGAGGATCGAGAACGAGCCCCAGGCCTGAAACGACATCGGCACCTTGCCGCCACGCTGCTGATCGCGCAGGGCGGCGTACTTCAGGAAGCGCAGCTTGGCGTTAATACCCACGGCGCGCAGGTTGCCGATGATGGCTTCGACGTAATCACGGTCGCGATAAGCGAAGATTTCTGTCTCGAAGCCATTCGGGTAACCGGCTTCGGCGAGCAGCGCCTTGGCCTTGGCCGGGTCATAGTTGTAGACCGTGGCCGCGGTGGTATCGCAGCCGAACTGGCCTGGATAACAGGCAACCTGCAAGGGTTTGGCTTCGCCACCCACCAATTGCGTGGCCAGCGCATTGCGGTTGATCGCATGGTTGATGGCCTGACGCACCTTGAGGTTCTTCATCGGAGAGTTTTCGGTGGAGGTGCCCCGGGCATCAAGAATCAGGAAACCGATGCGCATGGTTTCCCCACTGGTCACGGTCAGGTTCGGCATACCTTTGAGGTCGACCGCCTGGTCCGAGGTGACACGCCAGGTCCAGTCGACACCATCGGTCATCAACTCGGCCAGGCGGGTTTCTGCATCCGGGATCACGCGGAACTTGAGGTGGCTGATATGTGGTTGGCCTTGTGGGCTATCCGGGAAGTAGTCCTTGTTGATCTCCATGGTCACGCCTTCGCCGGCCACCACCGACACGGCTTTATACGGCCCGGTCCCCATTGGCTTGCGACTGAATTCGGCCAGGCCGACCTTCTCGAAGTATTGCTTGGGGAACATCGGAACGGCGTTGGACAGGTATTCCAGTGCCGGCGGGAAAGGCTTCTTCAAGTACAGGCGGACACTGTAGTCACCGGTTTTTTCGGCGCTCTTGATCCAGTCTACGTTTTGCACGGTAACGACTTTCGCTTCGGGCGACACCACGTAGTTGAGGGTGAACACCACGTCGTCGGCGGTGAAGGCGTCGCCGTTGTGAAATTTGACGCCTTTGCGCAGCTCAAAGTCGATGGTGGTGTCGTCGACCTGCTTCCAGCTGGTGGCCAGCATGGGTTTGTATTCGCCGCTGTTGGGATCGCGGTAGATCAGGTTGTCCCAGATCAGCCGGCCGAGAATCACGCCTTCGCGTAAATCGTTGTGATAGGGGCTGATGTTTTCAGGCTCGCTGTCGGAAGCGTAAACCAGGGTGTCGTTGGCTTTGCCGGCATGTGCCGGAAAGCTGCTGATAAGGCCCATCAGCGCAATACTGCAAGCGAAACCTTTGATGCCCATGCCGTCGTCTCCGTTGGCGAGAGTGGTTGAATCAAAGGGCAGCGAATCGCAAATGCGTAAAGGAGGATGAAAAGGTCAGGCACTGTTTTTTTTGGTCTGGACACGAATGTAGGGAAGGGCTATCAATGCCACAAGCACAATATTTCGATACTTCCTTTGCCGAAAAGGCAATCCTTGGGGGCACCGATGCAGCTGTATGGCGTGCAGTCCACGGCACTGCGCTATTTTCTTGAAGTCGCGCGATGCGGATCGATCAGCGAGGCCTCACTGCGGCTGAATGTTGCGGCGTCAGCGGTGAGTCGACAAATTTCCAAGCTTGAGTTGGCCCTGGATGCCAGCCTGTTTGAGCGTCGTGCCCGAGGCATGGTGCTCAGCGAGGCGGGGGCGCGACTCGCGGTTTATGCGCGCAAGTCGCAGCTTGAGGCCGAACAGGTGGTGCTGGAAATTACCGAGCTGCATGGCTTGCAACGGGGTCATGTGCATGTTGCCTGCTCGGAAGGATTTGCACTGGAATACATGCCCACGAGCATCAGCGCGTTCAGGCGTGAGTACCAGGGCATTCATTTCACGTTGGAGGTCTGTGCACCCGCTGAAGCGACCGAGAAGGTTCGCTCCGGTGAAGCCGATCTGGCGATGACTTTCAGCCTGACCCCGCAAAAGGAAATCAAGGTCGAACATGTCTTGAGCGGGGCGATTTTTGCCGTGGTCTCCAATTCTCATCCCTTGGCCGGGCGTGAAGCAGTCAGCCTCGCCGAGTTGCAACCCTGGCCCATTGCGTTGCCTAAGGCCGATACCACGATACGGCAACTGTTCGACATCTGTTGCGGTGTACAGGGGTTGTTGTTCGATCCGGTCTTGACCACTAATTACGTTGCCGCGCTCTACAGTTTCGTTCGTGAAGAGGGAGGCATCAGTCTGGCCAGCGAAATGACCTTGCACAAACAGGTAGCGGACAAGCAGTTGCAATGCTTGCCGATCCTTGATGAAGGCATGCAGGCACGGCGCATCGAACTGCAAAGCATGGCTGGACGCAATTTACCGGCGGCAGTTTCTGCGTTCAGGGATTTTCTGATCGCTGAGCTGGCGAAGGCGAAGCGTCGTTGAAACGACATGGTGACTCGACGCTTGCGCCTTGTGGTCGCTCTGGCGCCCAAATCAAACGCTATGAGTGGCGGTTTTTTTTGCCAGCACGCTTTTGATGATGCTGTAGGTGATATACAGCAGGTACGCCGAACCACACAGGGTGGCGACCTTGGAAAAGGCCGGGTACTGATGCAGCAATTGCGCGAGGCAATTCCTGAGCGCTGGGGTTGCGTGACTCCCTGGTCCCGGCGAGAAAAACATGTGAGATGGTTTCTGAATCATTACCTGAGCGGCTCCGCACCAGTGACTCTTTACTACTTTGAGTTAACAGCACGATTGATCCCTCACGCGAAGAGCAAGTATGCATCCGATGAATAATTGGCGAGTTACGTGCGTAAGCCGGTGCAACATGATCTTTCAGAAATCGTCCATTTCGGGTTAAAGATTTTTATAACCTTATTTCTTAAAAGTATTGGTTTTTAGAATGTCTGCATTGTACTAATCGCTTCGTAACCAGGCCGAATCCAGAGCGATTAAGGCCGTTCTCATACCTGTTTGTCACAAAACCTGGAAAGCGATCAGGACGGTGATCCATGGACGATCAGAAAATTTTGGATGAAATAAAAGATTGGTTCATCAGTTGCTTGGGATGCGCGGCGGGTAGACGAGAGTTCAGTAAGAATCGCTATATGCTGGCTATTGCTCGAACCGCGCAAGAGGCCAGGGCTAGCTTTGAGACTTATGTGCGAGCGCTCGAGGCCAGAGAAGCAGTAGCTTGTCTAATCATCTGCCCGACCACCAGCGTAGAGCAGAACACGTACAGCGTGGCTCAAGAAGTTCGACGGCTGTCTACGCTCTTCAGTCCGCTCAGTGAGTTCTCTGCCGAAGCGTTGGCTACGGGCCACGCTCTAAACAAAAAGCTCTATCTAACGTGCCCGGTTACCAACGTTAAAGTGTTGTTCGAAGACTTTGATGCGGTGGCGTTTTGTCCGCAATCAGATGATCTGGATGACGAACTTTATGACCCTTTGATGTCAGCGCCGATTCCAGCGGTCAACTTCAACTCTGATGTGTATGCCTTTTCAATGTTCTGTCGCGACATGAGCGTGCAGAAGTTCAAGCGCGAGGTGTACGAGTTGACCTCGGCAGAGCGCGGTCAGCTCTACGAGTGGGTGTTACAGGGGTGGCAGCGTATCGCTGAGAAGACACTGGGCAATTACATCAATATGACTAACGTTGAAAAGTGTCCAGTCTACTTGCATGACAACAATCGATACTGGTTCGCCAATCATCAGGATCCGGCGTTTGCAGAGTCGGTAAAGGCATTGTATCGACACGATATGCCGTTGATTTACGTGCCCAAGATATTTTGCGAATGGGAGCAGTTTTTCGCAACCGGACGCCTACCGGATTTCAGCGAGACCGCCACCCCAGGCAGCCAACACCTGGACGCAACCGAGTCCACTCTAGAGGCCATTTGAAATGAGCAAGGAAGCGAGTTTTTCCGGCAAAAAATGGGTGTTTATCGGCTTCGGCTCGATCACCAAAGCGACCATCGGGCTGCTGGTCCGCGCGCACACATTCGACCTCTCATCGGTTGTGGTCATCGCTCCGCAGATAGAGCAACACCAGCCGTTCGTCGAACTGGGGGTAAGTTTTATCGACGTGGCGTTGACGCCCGAGAATCTTGGGCACGTGTTGCGCGATGTGGTCCAGCGTGGTGATTTCATCGTCAACCTATCGGTCAATGTGAGCAGTGCTGATTTGATTAGGTTTGCCCATGCTCAAGGCGCGCTGTATCTCGATACCTGCATCGAACCCTGGGAGGGCATGTACAACGAACCCACTCTGACCACCTCGCAGCGTTCCAATTACGCGTTGCGCGACCAGTTGCTGGCCCTTAGAGATGAGCTCGGGCCGGGTCCTACTGCGGTCGTGACTCACGGTGCGAACCCGGGCCTGGTCTCGCACTTCGTCAAAGCGGCATTACTGCAGCTCGCCGCGAAACTCGGCGTGGCCGTGCCTGAGGCCCAGGGGCGCTTAGCCTGGGGCGAACTGGCGATGGCGCTGAACGTAAAGGTGATACACATCGCTGAACGCGACACTCAACGCTCGTCACGCATCAAGTCAGATGACGAGTTCGTCAACACCTGGTCAGTCGACGGGTTCGTCAGCGAAGCCGGACAGCCCGCCGAACTGGGCTGGGGTTCCCACGAGAAAACCTGGCCACCCTTCGCTCGCCATCACCCGTTCGGTTCAAATAATGCAATCTACCTCGAGCGCCCCGGTGCCTCGGTGCCAGTGAAAACCTGGACTCCCAACGGTGGTCCCTGCACGGGTCTGTTGATCACCCACAACGAAGCCATTTCGCTTCCCGACTTTTTGACGGTTAAGGATGGCAGCGTGCTGCTGTACCGGCCAACGGTGCATTACGCCTACCACCCTTGCGACGATGCACTGCTGTCGGTGCACGAATATGTCGGAAGGGGTTGGAAACTCCAGGACAGTAAACGGATTTTGAACGATGAGATTGCCCCAGGTGGTGTCGACGCGCTTGGCGTGCTGCTCATGGGCCATGCCCTGAACGCCTATTGGTACGGTTCGATCCTGAGCATCGACGAGGCACGGCAGATTGCCCCGTTCAACACGGCCACCAGCCTGCAAGTGGCTGCCGGTGTGTATTCAGGCATCCTCTGGGCCATCGAAAACCCCGACCGCGGGATCGTCGAGCCGGAACAGATGGATCATCGTCGGGTGCTGGAAATTGCTCTACCCTTCCTCGGAAGTCTCGAAGGCATCCAGACCGACTGGACGCCTCTGGACACCATTAATGCTCTATTCCACAAGCCCGAAGGTGAGCTCTGCCCGTGGCAGTTCGAACACTTTACCGCTGTCTAGCCAAGGTCGGTCACGAATGGAAAATGCCAGTATTGAGTACACCGACAAACAACGCTGGTTTGCGCTCACCAAGATAAACACCCTCTCGGCCCTGTCGCAGATCGTGCAGATTGGTACCGTCACTCCGCTGCTGTCGCTTTCGCTGGAACAGCAAGGCGTCGAGCCGGCAAAGATCGGGGTGATTGTCAGTGCCTCATGGTTGGCGATCCTGTTGCTCTACAAATGGGTTCCGCGTTTGCTGGCCCATCTGGGGCTCATCAAGACGAATATCCTCAGCGCAGCGCTGACGATTGCTGCGCTGATCGGCATGACCTTGACTACCCATTTGGTACTGATTTTTTTGCTGAACTTCGTGCTCGGTATTGGCTTGATCCTGCGCTGGATTGCCTGCGATACGTGGATCGTCGCGGTCGCCTCGAAAGACGAGCGCGGCCGGGCGATCGGCGTGCATGAGACCTTGATGGGCCTGGGTATTGCGGTTGGCCCGCTGCTGTTGGTTGTGTTCGGCGTCGGGAGTGCCGCGCCTTACTACGCCTGTGCCGTGATCGTGTTGTTATCCGGTGCGCTGGCCTTTACCCTCAGGGGCTACGATACGCGACCGCAAACCCCGGCGGAAAAACGCCATGGCAAGTTGTTCAGCGTCATCCCCACGGCGTTGTGTGGCGCGTTTATCGCAGGCTTTTCGGAAACCTCATCCGTATCGTTCCTGGCAGGCTACAGCCTCTCGGCCGGTTATCTGTTGACCGCCGCCACCTTGCTGATATCGGTGTTCGGCATTGGCGGCACCGTCCTGCAACTGCCGATCGGCTGGATGGCCGACCGCAGTTCGTACAAAGTCGGCCAATTAGTCTGCGGCTTGATACTGTTGTTGGGCACCCTGGCCATTCCGTTCAGCCAGCCGCTTCCTTGGTTGGCGACGATTATCGTGTTCCTGTGGGGAGGCGCCATTGGCGGCATGAACACCCTGGCAGTGATCGAGGCGGGAGACCGGGTTGGAGAACATCAAGTGTCCACCGCCATGACGGCCATTGCGATGTTCTATACCTTGGGCAGCGTGTTGGGGCCCATTGCCACGGGGGCCACAGTGTCCTACGTCAGCGAGCATGGGTTGATGATCACGGTGGGGGGCGTCGGTGCGGTTTTCATTGCGATGTTGGTTTTGCGCAGAGCCCCCGTACAAGAGTGAATTGCGCCAGGGGCTTTGTTTGAAGGGCATAGGCGGGCAGGGGCTTGGGCGTTTCCAATAGCGAGAGTGCATGTTCGGTCAAAGGGATGGTATGCAGACGACGCTTTTTCATTCTCTCCGCAGGGATGGTCCAGATGCGTTTGTCGAAGTCGATGTCTGCCTATCGAGCGATTGACCCTGACTCGCAGTTGGAGCCCGTTGCCATCGGTGAGGGCGTAGTCCTGGTCTTTTGGTTTGACTGCCTTGAGCGGCGATCGGAGGGGGCGTACATGAGAGGTAGTCCTTGACACCTTTTGGTATTCCCAGCATTTGCGCTGGGGAGTTGGGAGTACCGTTGGGAATACCAAATCGCCTGGAACTAAAAAACTTCTGCGGAGCCCAGTAGCGCTGAAACCCTTGATCATTTGGGCCGGGGTAATCTGAAACAAGTCGGTATCTATTTGTTTTCTTTGGTTAATAATCTATTGGTCAACTTGCTTGGAATACCAGTTGGAACGCTGAGTGGTCTAGATTCCGATGGAAGAGAGGGTTTCAGAAATTTTGTATTCGGGCATAACATGAGTGAGGTGCATGTATGCCAATCAAAGAGAAAACCTTGCTTGACCTGCCCAAAATCCCCAAAGAGCTGGTCGAGCTGTTCGGTGAAGCCCTGATGTCCGCAGGGGCTATTGAGGATGCCTCTGCGGCGTTCAAGAAGGCCCTGACCGAACGCTCGTTGAGGCCAGGGTATCCGCCAGGCGCGCAGCGCCCAGAGGATGAATCCAACAAGCGTAACGGCAAGAGTGGAAAGACGGCTTTGACGGGGATGGCCTGTTGCGGCTGGAAATCCCCCGCGATCGAGACGGAAGTTTTGCGCCCATTCTGATCCCCAAGCATGAGTGCCGTTACACCGTATTCGATGACAAATTCATCGCCATGTACGACCGTGGAATGACGGTCAGAGAGATCCGGGCATTTCTGTCCGAGCAGTACGGAACAGACGGTTCACCCGATTTCATCAGCTCTGTGACAGATGAGGTCATGGCAGAAATTGGCATGTGGCAACAGCGGCCACTGGAGCCGATGTGCCCGGTCATTTTCTTTGATGCATTACGGGTGAAAATCCGCGAAGAAGGTCTGGTGCGCAACAAGGCTATTTACCTGGCGCTGGGCGTTCTCCCCGACGTTACGCGCGATACCCTGGGCTTCTGGATCGAGAACACCGAGGGTACAAATTTCTGGATGAAGGTGTTCAACGACCTCAGGAAATGTGGCGTCGAGGATGTACTGATTGCTGTGACCGATGGGCTCAAAGGCGTGCCAGAGGCCCTTAGTGCAGTGTTTCCAGAAACGACACAGCAGACCTGCATTGTGAATCTGGTCGCAACATCCTGGACTATGCGGCGTGGGACAAGCGTCGAGAACTGGCCAAAGCGCTGAAACCAATTCACCGCGCCATCAATACAGAAGCGGCCAGGCATTGAATGAGTTTGAAAGCGGGCCTTGGGGCAAGCAGTGTCCAACGGTGTTGGCTGCTTGGAAACGCGCTTGGAGTCGAGTAATTCCATACTTTGTCTTCCCGCTGGCTATCGGGCAAGTGTTCTATGCCACCACGCCATCGAGAGCATCAATGCTCGGCTACGCAAGATCATCAAGACCCTGGGCCATTTCCTGAACGATGACGCCGCCTTCAAGCTGATATGGCTGGGGCTGCGAAACATCACGGTAAGCTGGGGCTCGGCGGCGCATGAT
This sequence comes from Pseudomonas sp. FG86, assembly GCF_057808775.1. Taxonomy (NCBI): domain Bacteria; kingdom Pseudomonadati; phylum Pseudomonadota; class Gammaproteobacteria; order Pseudomonadales; family Pseudomonadaceae; genus Pseudomonas; species Pseudomonas sp. FG86. The sequence continues at coordinate 29,958 of NZ_JBMDIS010000014.1, forward strand.
TGGAAAAGTGTGATGAATCAATTTGCAATTCTGTACGGGGATCGGTTCATCGAGCCGAGCTGGGGAAAATCAGGGCCTTCCTGGCGGTAGGCCATTACCGGCCCGAACACAAAAAATCTGACGCTCCGGTGGTGACTTGGCCAGACGTATAAGAAGATCTTACCTGCCTCCTGAATTTAGCGTTTAATGCGCCACACACGTCGATGGCGTCTAAGCCTCGCAAGCTCGGGCAAGCAATTGAACAAGGCGAAAGGAACTGAACGTCCTACATTAGGACAATCACGTTCAGCCTCAGCAAGCCCGAGCACCATTCAACAGGCTGAACCAGATTGAGAAAGACTGACCATGCAATGGATCGCCCCATCCGAAAGAGACGCTACCGCCAACTCGCTTGAAAAACGCCTATGGGATGCCGCTGACCAATTTCGCGCCAACTCAGGCTTGAAAGCACAGGAATACTCCGGGCCTATCCTCGGCCTGATCTTCCTGCGCTTTGCAGAGGTCCGCTTTGCCTTGCTGCGAACTAAGCTTGACGCAGAAGGTGCTTCAACTCGCCGGGGTAGCCGGGTAGATGTACCAGAGGCCTACCATGCGGAAAGCACGCTGTACCTGAGCGAGGAAGCGCGCTTCGATCATCTGCTTACCCTGCCTGAGGCGTCGGACATCGGTGGTGCTGTCAACACAGCTATGCGCGAGATCGAGAAGCACAATCCCAAGCTCGCAGGCGTGCTGCCCAAGACCTATAACCTGTTCACCAGCACCTTACTCAAGGAGCTCTTGAAGAAGGTCTCCGAGATACCGGCCACCCTCGACTACGACGCCTTTGGCCGCATTTACGAATACTTCCTCGGTGCTTTCGCCATGAGCGAGGGCCAGGGCGGTGGCGAGTTCTATACCCCTAGCAGCATAGTGCGCCTGCTCACCGAAGTGATTGAACCCTTCCACGGCCGCATTCTCGACCCCGCCTGCGGATCGGGTGGTATGTTCGTACAGTCCGCGCGCTTTGTGGCCGAGCACCAGAAAAATCCCGCAGCCGAACTCTCCATCTGTGGTGTCGAGAAAACCGATGAAACTGGCCGCCTGTGCCGCCTTAACTTGGCAGTACACGGGCTGGAAGGCCAGATAAGCCATGGCGGCAACGTCAACAGTTACTACGATGACCCGCACAATGCCGTCGGCCAGTTCGACTTCGTACTGGCCAATCCGCCGTTCAACGTTAATGCCGTAGACAAAGAGCGCCTAGGTGACATGGTTGGTCCTGGTCGCCGCTTCCCCTTCGGCCTGCCGCGCACTGACAACGGCAACTACCTGTGGATTCAGCTGTTCTACTCGTCGCTGAATGCTCAAGGCCGCGCCGGCTTCGTAATGGCCAACTCGGCCTCCGATGCACGCTCCTCCGAGCAGGAAATGCGGCAGCAACTGATTGAAGCGCGTGCTGTTGATATAATGGTCGCCGTCGGCACCAATATGTTCTACACCGTCACTCTGCCCGTTACCTTGTGGTTCCTCGACAAGGGCAAGGCCGATACTTCGCGTGCCGATACGGTGCTGTTTATCGACGCCCGCCATATTTACCGCCAGATCGACCGCGCCCACCGCGACTGGACGGCCGCCCAGATCGGTTTTATCGCTAACCTTGTGCGCCTGTATCGCGGCGAAGCACTCGACCTCACCCTTGGCGGTGCGGATGCTGAAGCCAAGCTCAAAGAGACCTTCGGTGAGCAGCCCGCCTACGCCGACGTGCTGGGTCTGTGCAAGGCCGCCACCCTGCAAGAGATCGAAGCCCAGGGCTGGTCACTCAATGCCGGTCGTTACGTCGGCGTCGCGCCGGGCGAGGATGTGAGCGACGAGGACTTCAAGGAGCAGCTGGAAACCCTGAATGAGGAACTGGAATCGCTGAATGCTCAAGCGCGTGAGCTAGAACAAACCATTGCCACGAATGTGGCTGGCATTTTGGAGTCGTGATTATGGCGACCTGGCCCGTAAAGCGCATGGATGAGTTATGCGAGATCACCTCAAGTAAGCGCATCTTTGCAGCAGACTACGTTTCCGAAGGAGTTCCCTTTTATCGCGGGCGTGAAATCACCGAAAAGTACAAAGGAAACCTGGACGTCTCTACAGAACTATTCATTACAGAAGAAAAATTCAGGGAAATTGATCGTAAGTTTGGCGCACCTAGGCAAGGTGACTTACTGCTTACGTCGGTTGGAACTCTCGGCTCCGTTTATGTTGTAAAACCCAGCGATCGCTTTTACTTCAAAGATGGAAACCTGACTTGGTTTCGGAATTTCAAGGGGCTCAACAGCCAGTTCCTTTATTACTGGATTGGCTCGCCCCAAGGCAAAGCTGAGCTTAAGAAATGCACGATTGGTTCGTCGCAGTCGGCTTTCACTATCGTGCTGCTGAAGGGGATTGAGATTGAACTCCCACCACCCGCCGTCCAACAACGCATCGCAGACATTCTGTCTGCCTACGACGAACTCATCGAGAACAGCCAGCGGCGCATCAAGACTCTGGAGTCGATGGTCCGCGCCCTCTACCGCGAATGGTTCGTCCACTTCCGCTTCCCCGGCCACGAAAGCATTCCACGCATCACCTCCTCTCTCGGCGAGATTCCGCAGGGGTGGGAGGTGAGAAAGCTGGGCAACCTTGCCGAAGAAATGCGACGCAACGTGCGCAAAGGCAAGCTTGAAGAAGAACAGCCGTATGTTGGCCTTGAACACATACCGCGTCGGTCGCTTACACTGGATGCGTGGGAAGAAACAAATGAACTCGGCTCAAACAAACTTGAGTTCAAGAAAGGTGAGATTCTCTTCGGAAAAATTCGACCGTACTTTCATAAAGTAAGCATCGCCCCGTTCGACGGCCTGTGTTCAGCGGACACCATCGTCATTCGCGCACGGCAACTCGAATATTACGCAATCGTCGTTAGCTGCGTTTCAAGTGACGAGTTTGTCGCTCATGCAACAGCAACCTCAAATGGCTCGAAGATGCCGCGTGCAAATTGGCACGTGCTTGAAGAGTACCCTGTCGTCATACCCACGGTGGAAGTTGCCCGTCAATTTTCGGCAGTAATTGAGCCGTCGATTCGGCAAATGCAAGCGCTGGTTTTTCAAACCATCAACCTCCGCCGTACCCGCGACCTGCTACTACCGCGCCTGCTCTCCGGCCAGATCAACGTAGATCCCTCCGCATGAGCATGAAAAAGAGCCTGAGTAAGCTGGAGTGCGTGCCGTTATTGTCAAAGCCTACTGTGACAAGGCCTTCTCACCCCCACGACCCACTGCTACCGCGCTAGCCCTCTGGCTAGATTGACCTCAAGGACGACCGAGAAATGAGCGCTTACGCCTACAGTGAAGACCAACTCGTCGAGCAACCTGCCATCGGATTGTTTGCTGCTCTTGGCTGGCAGACGCTGTCGGCAATGGAAGAAACCTTCGGCGCCAGCGGCACTCTAGGGCGCGAAACCAAGAGCGAGGTCGTTCTGGCCGCCCGCCTGCGCGCGGCGCTGTGCAAGCTCAACCCAGCGCTGCAGGCTGAAGCCATCACCACCGCCATTGACGAGCTGACCCGCGACCGCTCCGCCATGCTTGCGGAAGCCGCCAATCGCGAGACCTATCTACTGCTCAAGGAAGGCATCACGGTGTCCGTGCCCGACCATGAACACGGCGGCCAGAAGATTGAGCGCTTGCGTGTAGTGGACTGGGAACAGCCGCAGAACAACGACTTTCTGCTGGTCAGCCAATTCAGCGTGACCGGCGCTCTCTATACCTGCCGTCCCGACTTAGTGGGCTTCGTCAATGGATTACCTTGGGTGGTGATCGAGCTGAAGAAGCCCGGAGTGCCTGCACGCGCTGCATTCGACGAGAATCTGACGCACTACAAACAGCAGATTCCTGGGCTGTTCTGGTTTAACGCATTGATGATTGCCTCCAACGGCACAGACAGCTTGGTCGGCTCGCTGACCGCCGACTGGGAACGCTGGGTTAGATGGAAGCGTATCGAGCACGAAGATGAGCCGCGCCGGGTGTCGCTGGAAGTGATGCTGCGGGGTACATGCGACCCTAGCCGCCTGCTGGATCTGGTCGAGAACTTCACCCTGTTTTCTGAACACAAGGCCGGACTGGTCAAGATTATCGGCCAGAACCACCAGTTCCTAGGGGTGAACAATGCCATAACCTCGATGCTGGAGGCACGCAAGCTGGGCCATGGTCGCGGCGGCGTGTTTTGGCAGACCCAGGGCAGCGGCAAGAGCTTCTCGATGGTGTTCTTCGCGCAAAAGGTGCTGCGCAAGCTGGTCGGCAACTGGACCTTCGTGGTCGTGACCGATCGGGTGGAGTTGGACGAGCAAATCGCCAAGACCTTCAAAGCTACGGGTGCAGTCAGTGAGGCAGAAGGCGATGAGTGCCATGCCGCCAGCGGCGCACATTTGCGCGAACTGCTGCGTGGCAACCACCGCTACGTGTTCACCTTGGTGCATAAGTTTCAGACGCCGGAACTGCTCTGTGACCGCTCTGACGTGATCGTGCTGACCGACGAGGCGCACCGCAGCCAATACGACACGTTGGCGCTGAACATGCGCTCTGCATTGCCCAAGGCGATGTTCCTGGCCTTTACCGGCACGCCGCTGATTGCCGGCGAAGAACGCACCAAAGAAATCTTCGGCGATTACGTTTCGATATACGACTTCCAGCAGTCCATCGAAGACGGCGCCACCGTGCCGCTGTTCTACGAGAACCGCACGCCAGAATTACAGCTTATTAACCCGGACCTGAACGAGGACATCTATCAACTGATCGAAGATGCCGAACTCGACCCAGACCAAGAAGCCAAGCTGGAGCGCGAGCTGGGCCGGCAATATCATCTGATCACCCGCGATGATCGACTGGACACTGTGGCTGCCGACATCGTGCGGCACTTCCTGGGTCGTGGCTTCGTTGGTAAGGCGATGGTGGTGTGCATTGATAAAGCCACTGCGCTGCGCATGTACGACAAGGTCAAGCAGTACTGGGCTGCTGAAACCGCGCAGGTGCAAAAAGAGCTGGGTGAACTCGCATACCAAGCACATAGCGGCGGAATGACCCCAGACCAGGCAAGACGCGATGTACGCGCAGCCGAACTGAAACAACGCTTAGAGGTACTGATCACGACAGACATGGCCCTGATTGTTTCACCAGGGCAAAACGAAATTCAGCAAATGCAGAGCTTAGGGCTGGATATCGAACCGCATCGCAAACGAATGTACGAGTCGAATCCGGGCTTGGATGAGAAGTTCAAGGACACCGAAGACCCGCTGCGCATAGCCTTCGTTTGTGCCATGTGGCTGACCGGTTTCGACGCACCAAGCTGCTCGACGATCTACCTCGACAAGCCGATGCGAAACCATTCTTTGATGCAGACCATTGCGCGTGCCAACCGAGTTTTCCCTGGCAAGCACAGTGGTGTCATCGTCGATTACGCCAATGTGTTCGCCTCCCTGGAAAAGGCGTTGGCCATCTACGGCGCGGGCAAAAATGGCAAGAAGCCGGTCAAAGACAAGCAGCAGCTGGTTGATGACTTGCGTAGGTCAGTGGCTGAAGCGACCACATTCTGCGCCGCTCATGGCGTGATATTGGATGAGATCGAGGCAACACCCGTTGGTGGCTTAGAGCGCTTGCAGTGCATCGCTGACGCAATGAACGAACTGATCTCACCTGACTCACTGCGGCGTGACTTCTTTGCGCATGAAAGGCTAGTCAGCACGCTGTACCAGGCAGTCAAACCTGATCCGTCTGCGCTGGAGTTTGCCAGTCGTGTTGCCTGCATATCGACGCTGGCCGAATGTATACGTACCAGTCTGAACCCGACCCCGCCTGACATTTCGCTGGTAATGAATAACATCAACGGCTTGCTGGATGGCTCAATCACCGGGCATGCCATCCGCGAGCAAGGGCCGCCGGCGCTGGATCTATCAAAGATCAACTTCGAAGCATTGGCCAAGCGTTTCAAGGAAGCCAAGCATAAGAACACCGACCTTGAGCAACTCAAGTCAGCGATTCGCGCCAAGCTTGAGAAAATGATCCAGCTGAACCGCACTCGCGCCGACTTTGCCGAGAAATTTGAAGCGCTGATTGAGAGCTACAACGCCGGCAGTCGCAGCATTGAAGAGCTTTATCAGGAGCTGTTAGACCTAACCAACAACTTGAATCAGGAGCAGGAACGGCATGTCCGCGAGAACGTAACCGAAGAGGAGCTGGTCATCTTCGACATCCTCACTCGTCCTGCACCAGACCTCAGCCCGGAAGAGCTTACTGCGGTCAAGAAGGCCGCCCGAGAACTGCTGGCCCGCCTCAAGGAATTGCTCGTTATCAACTGGCGACAGAAATCCACTGCACGCTCACAACTAAAGTTAGCCATTGAAGACGCACTGGACCTCGGCCTGCCCCGCGCCTATACGCCCGAACTCTACAACCTGAAGTGCTCAGCAGTGTTTGAGCATGTGTATGAGAGCTACCCGGAGCGAGGCTCAGGCGTCTATGCCTCGACGCATTAGATAATTCTATTTAGAGGACATTCCGTAATGCTGCATGTGCGGATCGGTGCGTGCAGTGTAAGCGTCCGGCGAACTCACCTTCCGAACTCTAGCTTTAAGGGCGATGGTGTCCGCGTATTTTAAGCGGACGCGATCACCCTTATCGTCAGGATTTCCAGGAGCAACGAAGCTCTTATCCGAAACCATTCAAAGCCCAGGTCGTTCAGGAATGCCGGTCGCTTTCACCGATTGTCGTGAAGGAATTCAGACGACTTGGGTTGAGATAGTCGAAGATGATCTAGTTTTTATAGGCGCCCGGCAAGACGCGAGACGTAACGTACGTGGTCGGGCCCACTTTGAGCAAGATTGTTTGCCGTCTTGGGGTGTCGGCAAACGTAGTGTTGGTCTAAGCTAGATGCAGTTCAATTGGGCATCAATTATTTTAACTATCGGCCATCCCGGTTTCTTTAGTTTGTCTTTCTGTCATTTGCCAGTGGCAGTCTCAGGTAGATGTGCTGAAAGTCCTGACAGCCATTATTAAATATTCCTTTCGCACTTGAATGTCCATGATTTTTCTAATCGACGAATGAGCATATTTATTGTCAGTAAGTAATAATACCGCGTTGCCTTACTGCGACGACCTAGGCGACGCCTGAGAAACCAAGCCACATGCTTTCTCTGCCAAGCCCAAGGTGTTTCGCGCTGCCAGCGTTCTGCAATTTCAGCTTGAATCAGCTTCGCCTGCCGCAAATGGCGTTGCCGGGTCGCATGCGAGCCGGTCAGCACGCCAGCCAAGAACAGCTCCATATCGAATGGCTTACTCATGTTCGCCCTCCAATGTAGGCCGCTACCACGTCGATCCGACCGTGCCCAAGCTCGTAACTGATTCGCCTCCGGGCCTCGCGATCAAGGTGCTGATCTAAATGACAGCATTGACCGCCGTTGATAGGCACGCGGTGTTGGGTGATTTGCTCATAACGCTCACATGCGTACGCCGCTCGTAGCTCATGGAAGCCTTTCAGGTTGTGTGCATGCAGGATGTCCCGCGCAGGGCGGATGAACTCTTGCAGGACATTCAGATAGGTTTGATGGGTGCGATCAGGTTGCGGCTACCCATAGGCGACACTTGCCTTGCAAACTCAATGGCACCTCGAACATTGTCGTTCGCCGCAATCCAACGTGGCGCCGAGGCACCGGCACGGGCGCCTTTGGTGCCGTCTTGGATATTGATCTTGTCGAAGACTTCAGCCTCACGACTTAGCCGTGGCAGGTCAGCCAAGATGGCCTCACGCAAGCGCATGCCGGTGGCTTGCGCCAACAGAATGATCGCGGTGGCCCGTAGCTGATGATGGCGGCAAAGCGCATCGACGATCTGCTTAACCTGTTCGCGGTCTTGGCCTTGCGGCACTGATTGTCGAACCCCGGTACGCTGCATACCTAACGCCTTGCTCGGGCTGGGCAACTTCACGCACTGATCACCGCGAAGCGCCGCCATGGTTCTGTTAACGCTGGATATCCGGTTTTGTGCAGTGCTGACGGCGAGCTCACCGCGCCCAACTACGTCGCGCAGATGCGCCGCATAGTCGGCCAACACCTTCAGATCAATCTGCCGCGCATCATTGATACCGGGCCCCAGTTCGGAACGGCACCATTTGACAAATGCCTGCCACCGATCACAGTGTGCTTTGACTGTGCCGTAATGGCCACCGCCGAACATATCTTTCAGGGCCTGCAATCCTGCATAGCTCAATTGCCTGCCGTAGCCGAAATTGCGGCCATCGCGTCTCCCCACCAATGCCATGTCGGTCACCTCATCGCCTGTTCTCCGATCTTCGCCCCACGTCATCCCGCCAAGAATGTTGAGTGTTATCAGGGATCAAGGCCCCTGCGGCCTGTGAGGGTTGTCCGCTAACGCGGGACTGACGGCTCCTTACGGCCGGGAGCTTGGGCATTTCATGATCTGGCCTCCTGAACACTTCCGAGGAAGTGGGCGGGTGGAGGCTGCGTTGGCTGACGAGACCGACGCCGCGAGATCCTGAGTTGGGTGAGGCAGCTATGCGATGACCGGGGCATGCCTGACTGTCAGTCAGATGCAGTCCATTCCGTGGGCTGCGGCACCATCATCTGCATCGCTGTTGCTGGTGACTTCGGTGTTTGTCACGCCGATTGTCACGAGGGGAAATGCCGCAAAGCCTTGTACGAGTTGGGCTGCAGCAGCGGTAGGGGCGCCCGTCTCTTTCCGGAAGAAAGAGACGGGCGCAGGTTGGCGCAATGAAATGGCCAAGCGGATAGGTTGCTGCAGGGCAGCGAAGTAGGAAGTGTCGTCTGGCGTACGAGGGCCATGATCTGAAGTAGGCATCCATCACCGGGGAGGTGACCGGGCGAGCTGCCGGACGCGAATCGCCTTTTGGGGGGAACCACCGCGAGAGCGGCGTGACCTTAAAGGTTCGGGCCACCTGGGTTGCTGTCATCGACAGCTCTTGCACGGCCAGTTTTACGCCTGTGGATAAACCCGGTCAAGGTTCGAAATTCAGCGCCACTTTTGACTTGAAGAACGCTTATCCACCGGTGGAATTCCGTAGTAAATCCTGGACAACGTGGTCGCTTTGAGCTCTTCAAAGTAAGGTCCTTCCAAACAGGGCGGCTTTGCAGCCCTGTTTGGAAGGACCCGTGCTGAGAAGCGGATAAGCGAGGCTGCTTGCCCCGAATCTTGAGCGCTCAGTTGCTGTCGCCGCCGTTATTGCGCCTGTACAGCGCTAGCGGATCGGCACCACGTTCTTGTCTCTGACTTGGCCGTATGCAGAGGCGAGCATGCTGCCGGTCGCGGCTTTCTGGATGTACTCACTCCACCAAGCCATCATCGGGCGCCGGCGCTCGATGTAGTCGGCTCGGTTGTAGGCGCTCCGCACCTCATCCTTATCGACGTGCGCCAGTGCCACTTCGATGAGCTCCGGGTCCCACCCATGTTCATTCAAGATGGTGCTGGCCATCGAGCGCATGCCGTGGCTGACTAACCGATCCTGGAACCCCATGCGTTTTAACGCCATGTTGGCGGTTTGGCTATTGGCATGGGTGCGCGGATTTCTATCGGCCGGGAAGACGTATTCGCGATGGCCGCTGTGAGCCTTCAGTGACTCCAGCAGTGCGACAGCGTGATCACTCAACGGGATGCTGTGTGGGCGGCGCTTCTTCATCCGCTCTGCTGGGATTGTCCAGACACGCCTTTCAAAGTCGATGTCTGCCCAGCGAGTAGTTGCCGCCTCGGCAGGGCGAGTCATCGTGTGCAATTGCCATTCGATCAGGCAGCGGGTCGTGCGTTTGATGCTGGCGTTTGCGATCTCCATCATGAGTTCGGGGAGTTCTTCGGGCGGAAGCGCAGCCATATTCTCTTTCTTGGGCTTCTTGAATACAGCCCTGATGCCGCTGAGCGGGTTGGAGAAGATCAGGCCGGAGTTTACGCCGTAGGTCATGATCTCGTTTAGCCGCTGGCTAAGACGTTTGACCGTCTCCAGGCTGCCTTTCGCTTCGATTGGGCGAAGCAATGCGATCACCATCGGCGCGGTGATCTTCGCGAGTGGTGTCGTCTTCAAATCGGGAAACACGTGCAGTGAGAGCGACCGCCAGATGTCTTCGGCGTAGGCCGGGGTGACCGAGTCCTTCTTAAGCTCGAACCAGGCGGTGGCCACGTTCTCGAAGGTGTGTTCCGTTTCTGCGCGCTTGGCCTCATTCAACGTATTGCGCTGTACTTTTGGATCGATGCCTCGGGCGAGCAACTCGCGGGCTTCGACTGCCTTCTTTCGTGCGTTCGCCAGTGACAGTTCGGGGTAGGTCCCGAAGCCGATGTTGATGCGCTTCTTGGTGACCGGTTCGCGGTAGTTGAAATTCCACAGCAACGAACCGTTGCTGCGTACTCGGAGCTGCAAACCGTCACCGTCAGTAAGGACGTAATCCTTGGACGCGGGTTTGACTCCCTTGAGCTGTCGATCGGAGAGACGGAGGTTTTGAGCAGGCATGAGATTCTCCTCAGGCACTGATTCGGTATTCCAAAGATTAGCACCGGATGTGATGGAATACCCTCTGGAATACCCGAATGGCTGGAACTCAAAAACTCTCAAAAGACCGCAAAAGCGCTGGAAACCGCGTATTTACTGGCTCGCAGGCACAAAAAAAGACGTCCGTGGACGTCTTTGTTTGATCATTTGGTGGAGCCGGGGGGATTTGAACCCCCGTCCGCCAGTACTCCGCTGTCGGTACTACATGCGTAGCCGTGTCTATTAAGTTAACCCTCAGCGACCCGACGGGCAGGGTGCTTTGGGCGAGTTGTGTAAGTTTTAGCCGCTTCGTCCACAACGTACTGCACGGCGATTCTGTTCTATATGACAATCACTTTGGGTTTACAGACATCCCCTGATGATTGCTGGACCCGAAGGTACCAGGAGGGAAGGGCTAAGGCTGCTTACGCAGCGAGAGCGTATTCCCCGTAGGTTTCGTCATTGGCAACTATAGAAAGTTGCAACAGTGGATTTACGAGTTCTGTTACCAACTCGGCATGCACCTAAAGTTTCGCGACCGGCGTCGAATCCTAAACGGCCCCGTGCTTGTAACTCGTTGTTTCTTAGTGAGTGACAAGCCTGTGCAGTGTACGTCAAACGGTCACAGAAGGCCAACCCGAAGGTTGGTCTTGAGCATCCGATGGACTATTTGCCGCCTTTGTCGCTGTCTTGCAGGTCCTGCAACGCTTTGGAGGTGATTTCGATGCATCTTTTGTCATCACCTGCCGCGTGGGCTGCCTTGGCCTGGGACACGGCGGTATCGATCTCGCCGCTTTTGCCACTGGTGTCGGTGGCTAGCAGCGCTTTGCCGTTGTTGATTTTGTCCAGGTTGATCTTGCACAGGTCGGGCTCGCCGGCTGCGAAAACAGGTGACGCCAGCATCGCAGCAGTAATGAACAAGCCAGCAAGAGCGGAACGCTTCATAGGGTATCTCCTTGCGAAATAGGGCTCGACGCTGCTGGCCGTCATGGGCTGCCAGCGACATCACTGATGAGCCTCGGTCGCCGAGGCCTATGCAGATGACTACGCCGGTGCGCAGGGGTTCTGTTTTTTTGCCGGATTAATGCGCCCGTGCCTGGGTGACCCGGTCCACGAGGTACACCAGGCCGTGGTAATCGATGCCGCCATGTTGGCTCAGGCCGATCTCGCAGGTGCGGCTGGTGGAGATACCTTCGCTGCAGTATTGCACCGCCTCCTTGAGCGTTCGCAGGGAATGGGCGTTGAGTTCCGGTGTGGTAAAGCCTTTGTCGCCAGCGAAACCACAGCAATGGATGCCTTCCGGGATCACCACGTTTTTCGAGCAGCGTCGCGCCAGGTCGATCAGTGCCTGGCTTTCCCCCAGGTGTTGGGTGCTGCAGGTGACGTGTACCGCGATCGGCGCTTCCTGCGGTGTGAAGTCGAGGCGGTCCATCAGGTGGGTTCGGATAAAACGCACGGGGTCGTAGAGATCCAGGCGGGTCTCGCCCAGGTCTTGCACCAGGCGCAGGGTGCAGGGGCTGGTGTCGCAGTAGATCGGGTCAAGACCGCCACGGCTGGCGTGGAGCAGGGCGCCGATCAGTTCCTGGCGCTTGTGTTCGGCCTGTTCGGCGTAGCCCTTGGAGGCAAAAGGCTGGCCGCAGCACAGGCTGTCTTGGTTGTCGGGGAGCACGACTTGGTAACCGGCTTTTTCGAGCAGGCCACGGGTTTTGTCATACAGCGACATTTGCTCTTTATCCCCAGCCGCAGGGCCCATGGCGCGCGAGACGCACGCGGCGAGATAGACCACCCGTGGTCGTTCGTCCGTGACCGGAGGGCTGAAGCGTATGGCTTTTTCCGGCTGCGGCATGGCGTTGGTCCATTGCGGGATTTGCCCCTTGGACAGTTGAGTCACTTTGGCCGACAGCCTCGCCAGACGCGGGGCGCCCAGCAGCATGCGGGCGCCATTGGCGACGTGCAGGGTAAAGCGCGCACCTTGCAATGCCGTGGCGAAATGGCTGGCGAGCCATTCGGCGGTTTTCGTATGGTCGGCGTCGCGGGCGCGAAGCTTTTTCACCAGGTCGCCGGTATTGATTCCTACGGGGCAGCGTTGGGCGCATAAGCCGGTGGCCGCGCAGGTATCGATGCCCTGATAGTGGTAGGCCGTTTCCAATTCGGTGGTGTCGACGCCGGCGCGTTTTTTCGCCTGGATGTCACGCCAGATCACGATGCGTTGGCGCGGGCTCAGGGTCAGCCCTTTCGACGGGCACACGGGCTCGCAGAAACCGCACTCGATGCACTTATCCACAAGCTCGTCGGCGGCGGGCAGCGGCTTGAGGTGCTTGAGATGGATTTGCGGGTCGTTGCTGAGCACCACGTCGGGGTTGAGAATGCCATTGGGGTCGAGCAGGCGCTTGAGTTGCCACATCAATTGATAGGCGTCGCTGCCCCATTCCAGCTCGACGAACGGTGCCATGTTGCGACCGGTACCATGCTCGGCTTTCAGCGAGCCGCCAAACTCCACCGCGACCAGTTGCGCGACGTCATCCATGAACGCCTGGTAGCGTGTGACTTCCTCGGCGCTGTTGAAGCCTTGGGTGAACACAAAGTGCAGATTGCCTTCCAGGGCGTGTCCGAAAAGGATGGCTTCGTCGTAGTGATGTTTATCGAACAGCTCAATCAAGCGGTTGACGCCGATGGCCAGTTGCTCGACCGGGAAGGTCACGTCTTCGATGATTACCGTGGTGCCGGTTTTGCGCACGGCGCCGACGGCAGGGAAGGTGTCTTTGCGAATCGCCCACAGGCGGGCGTTTTCCACTGGGTCTTCGCTGAAGTCGACCTGTTTTTCCACCGGGAAAGCGGCCAGGGACGCCATGATCAGCGCCAGTTGTTCGTGGAGCAAAGAGGATGATGCGGCGCGGGATTCAATCAACAGCGCGCAGGCGGTTTCCGACAACTGCTGTACGAACGCGGGCATGCCGGGTTTGTCCTGCACTGAGCGCATGCTGCGTCGATCCAGCAGCTCAACGGCTGAGACTGGCTGGGTTTTCAGGACCGTCACGGCGTTGCAGCAAGTCTCGACATCCGGGAATACGATCAGCGCTGACGCCTTGTGCGGATGATCAATCACGGTGTCGTAGGTGACCGCGCTGATAAAGCCCAGCGTGCCTTCGGAGCCCACCAGGAGATGGCTGAGGATATCCAGCGGTTCATCGAAATCCACCAGGGCGTTGAGTGACAAACCGGTGGTGTTTTTCAGACGATATTTGTGGCGGATCTTTGCAGCCAATTCGGCGTTTGCCCGCGTCTCTCGACCGAGGCTCGCCAGGCGTTCCAGCAGCGCGCCATGCTGTGTGCGAAAGGTCGCGACACTGGCCGGATCTTCAGTGTCCAGGCGGCTGCCGTCAGCCAATACCAGGCGGATGCCGGCCAGGGTGTGGTAGGTGTTTTGCGCCGTACCGCAGCACATGCCGCTGGCATTGTTGGCAACGATGCCGCCGATTTTGCACGCGTTGATCGACGCCGGATCCGGCCCGATCTTGCGCCCGAACGGCGCCAGCCAGGCGTTGGCTTGGGCGCCAATCACGCCGGGTTGCAGGCGGATTTGTGTGCCTTGCCCACGAATCTCACGGCCGTTCCAGTTGTCCCCCAGTACGATCAGCACCGAATCGCTGATGGCCTGCCCGGAGAGGCTGGTGCCTGCCGCGCGGAACGTCACTGGCACATGATCACGCTGAGCCAGTTGCAGCAGCGCCACGACTTCGTCTTCCGACTCCACGCGGATCACCAGTTGTGGGATCAGTCGGTAAAAACTGGCATCGGTACCGAATGCCAGGGTGGAAAGTGGGTCGTCGAAGCGTCGATTGCTCGGGATCAGCTGTGCGACGTCAGTGAGAAAAGCAGCAGGCAGACTCATTGGTCCTCCAGGATCAGCACCACCAGGTCTTTCGGACCGTGGGCGCCATAAGCCAGTACTTGTTCGATGTCGGCGGTCTTCGACGGGCCGGACACCAGCAGGGCATTGGTGGGCATGCCTTGGGCCCAGGCGAATTGGCGCTGGACCTGATAAAAGTTGTCGTAAATCTCACTGGCCTTGAGCAGCGCAAAGTGCACCGGCGGTACCAGGCTCATCAGGCGCGGTTCTTCCCGCGTCGGCCAAAGAATCAGGCTGCCCGTGGCGGCAATCGCTCCGAGGGTAGTGGTCAGGCTGGCCGGTGTCTCGTTAAACAGTTCGGCTTTCCATTCTTCCACCGGCCGGTCATAGGCTTTGAGCACCGGCAGTTGTGGATTGTTCGCCCAATGTTCGGTGATGCGGCGCCCGTGGGGCGTTGTTGGTGCAATCAGCAAGCTGGGCAGGTCGCGTGCTTGCAGCAGTTGTGCGAGCAAGGGCGGCCAGTTGGCGCTGTGGGTGAGGTGGATCTCCGTGTGCACCGCTTCCATCAGCTTGCGCAGTTGCGCGATGCGCTGCTCGGGCGGGTAGGTATAGATCTCGGTTACCAGGGCTTCGTCAAAATGGTCGGGCACCGGTGTAGTGCCTGTCAGGCTTTGGCGCAATTTGTCGAGGATATTCTGCTTGGCGCTCATCAACGTTCTCCCTGTTTGGCCAGATGCTCGCGTGCCAGGTCATGCAGCGAACGGGCGGCGGGTTTCGGCGCGCTATGGTTTTGCGTCCAGGGCCCGACATTGTTCGGTGCCAGAGCGCGCAGGCGAGTCGCGGCCAGGGTGAACAACCGGTACAGCCTCGGTGAGCGATTGAGCAGGGCCCAGGTGTTCCAGATAAATCGTTCTTTGCGTGAATACTTGCTGCCTTGGCCGCGCATCACGGGGTGTGGGCTATTCGGTGCTTTTACATTTTCTTCGCGCAGGCGGCGCAGCAATGCCGGAATCGGGATCTTCACCGGGCACACTTCACCACAGGCACCACACAGCGAGGAGGCACTGGGGTGATCCGGCACTTTCGCCAGGCCGACCATGTGCGGCGTGATGATTTTTCCGATAGGGCCGGGGTACACCTCGCCATAGGTGTGACCACCGATTCGGGTATAGACCGGGCAATGATTCATGCAGGCACCGCAGCGAATGCAGTTGAGTGTCTGGCGCAATTCGCTGTCGGCAAACGCCTGGCTGCGGCCGTTATCCAGTAGCACCAGGTGCACTTCTTTCGGGCCGTCGAGTTCATCGGCCTTGCGCGGGCCGGAGATCATATTGACGTAGGTGGTGATCGGCTGGCCCAGCGCCGAGCGGGTCAGCAGCGATAGCAACGGCACCACGTCGCGCAGGTTTTCAACGACCTTCTCGATGCCCGTCACGGCGATATGCACCGGGGGCACCGTGGTCGACATGCGGCCATTGCCTTCGTTTTCCACCAATAGCAATGTGCCGGTTTCAGCCACGGCAAAGTTGACGCCCGAGACGCCAATATCGGCTTCGAAGAACTTTTCCCGCAGCACGCGGCGACCGATCTGAATCAGTTGGTCGACATCCTGGGTGTATTCCACGCCGAGTTTGTCGTGGAACAGCGACGCGACCTGGCTGGCGTTCTTGTGGATCGCCGGCATGATGATGTGGGACGGTTTCTCATGGTCGAGCTGAACAATGAACTCACCCATGTCCGACTCCAGGCATTCGATGCCTTGGGCGGCGAGCACGTGGTTCATGTCCATTTCTTCGCTGACCATGGACTTGCCTTTGATCACTTGCGTGGCTTCGCGCTTGCGAATGATCGACAGCACGATCGCGTTGGCTTCTGCTGTCGTCTGTGCCCAGTGTACGGTGACGCCGTTACGGGTCAGGTTGGCTTCCAATTGCTCCAGCAGGTCCGGCAACTTGGACAGCGCGCGGGCACGCACCGCGTTGCCGAGGGCGCGCAGGTGTTCACGTTCGTGGGCATCGTTGAAGGACGTTGCCCGTTTGGTCATCAGGGAATCCATTGCCTTGCGAAAGTTGTTTCGCAGTTGCGCGTCGCCCAATGCCTGGTGGGCGCGGGTGCGGAAGTCTTCTGACACCTCGACGGTCGGAATCAGCGCGGCAGGGTTCATCGTCCACCTCCGGTGCGTTGCCACAGGAAGCTGGCCAGGTGTTGACCGCGCAAGGCCGCGTGCTGTTTCTCCAGGGCGCCGTTGATGTTCATCAGGCACCCGCAATCGGCACTCAGTACCTGATGGGCGCCGGACTCCTGCAAGGCCCGGGTCTTGTCGGCCACCATCGCACCGGAAATGTCTGGCATGCGCACGCTGAACGTCCCACCAAAGCCACAGCATTCGCTTTCATGGCTGTGGTCGACGCGCTCGACATTGCGCAGTTGGCCCAGCAGTTCGCGGCCATGGAGGTGGGTGTTCATTTCCCGACGTGCGGAGCATGAGGTGTGCAGGGCGACTTTAATGGGGGCGCCGCTGTCGTTGAGTTGCACCTTGCATACGAACAACAGGAACTCGGCCAACTCATAGGTCCGCGCGGCCAGGGCCCGCACGTGTTGCAGCGTTTCAGGCTCATCCTTGAACAGGTCTGCATAGTGCTCGCGCAACATCCCCGCGCAAGAGCCGGAGGGCACCACTACCGGGTAATTGTCGGTGAACAGTGCCAGTTGGGCGCGCGCCACTTGCCGGGCTTGCTCGGTGTAGCCTGAGGTGTAGGCCGGCTGCCCGCAGCAACTTTGCCCTTGCGGATAGTCCACGCGGATCCCTTCGCGCTCCAGCAGGTGAATCGCGTCCATGCCGGCTTCGGGGTAGAACAAGTCCACCACGCAGGTGCCGAACAGGTAGACCTTCGGTGGTTTTACGCTGGGGTATTCACGTGGCGGGGCCAGAGGCGCTGCGACACGGGTGGCGTTCGGCACAGCGTTGTAAAAAAGCTCGCTCATCAGGCGCATTCTCCGGGTGGTCCCGGTTATCTGTCCGCCAGGGTCGCTTTGCTCTACGACCCTGCAGACAGGTTGTGGAAAGCTGACGCCGAAATCGTTGTTCGGCGTCGGTTTTTACCCTATTGCGTGTGGTCTCAATGCACCAGCATGCCGGTGAACCAGTAGGCCTGGGCCAAGGTGATCAGCCCGACGATGGTGGCGAAGAACAGGCTGTGCTTGAGGGTGAAGCGGAACAGGTCGGATTCCTTGCCGACCAGGCCAGTGGCGGCGCAGGCCACCGCGATCGATTGTGGCGAAATCATCTTGCCGGTTACGCCGCCGCTGGTGTTTGCCGCTACCAGCAAGACGTCGTTGACGCCGATCTGGTGGGCGGTGGTGGCTTGCAACGAGCTGAACAGGGCGTTGGACGAGGTGTCGGAGCCCGTCAGGAAAACCCCCAGCCAGCCGAGGAATGGCGAGAAGAAGGGGAAGGCCGCACCCGTGCCCGCCAGTACCAGGGCCATGGTCGAGGACATGCCGGAGTAGTTGGTGACGAAGGCGAAGGCTAGAACCATGCCGATGGACAGGATAGGCCAGCGCAGTTCGTAGAAGGTCTCTTTTAAAGTGGTAAGACCAGTCTTGATGTCAATCTTGAGTACCAGCATCGAGATCAGCGCGGAGAAGAAAATCGCCGTGCCGGTCGCCGAAATCGGGTCCAGTTTGAACACCGCCGGGATGGCTGTCGGGTTGGTTACGATGGGCGCAACCTTGACGACCAGTTGGTCCAGGTGCGGGATCGCAAAGTTGAACACCCAGCTGTACATCGAGCCGCCCGCGGCGAACATCGCCTTAAAGGGCTTGAGGGTCCAGATGGTTACCAGCACGGTCAGGATCAGGAACGGCGACCAGGCTTTGAAGATCTGGCCCAGGCTAAACGGCGAGGCGACTGTGCTGCGCGGCAGACCGAAGCCGCCGGCACTGGCGGTGACCGCTGCGCTGGAGGTAGCGCCGGCAATCTGTGCGCCAGCAGTACGCTTGGGCTGCCAGACCTTCAGGAACAGGGTCAGAGACACCAGGCTGGCGAGCGCCGAGGTGATGTCCGGCAGTTCCGGCCCGATGAAGTTGGAGGTGAAATACTGGGTGACGGCGAAGCTCAAGCCTGCAACCAGCGCTGCGGGCCAGGTTTCGCGCACGCCGCGCAGGCCGTCCATCATGAATACCAGCCAGAACGGCACGAACAGCGACAGCAACGGCAGTTGACGGCCGGTCATGGCGCCGATCTTGAATGCATCGATGCCCGTGACTTGCCCGGCGACGATAATCGGAATACCGAGTGCGCCGAAGGCTACGGGTGCGGTGTTGGCAATCAGGCACAGGCCTGCGGCGTACAGTGGGTTGAAGCCCAGGCCGACCAGCAGCGCGGCAGTAATTGCCACGGGCGCACCGAAGCCGGCGGCACCTTCGAGGAACGCGCCGAAGCAGAAGCCAATCAGCAGGACTTGCAGGCGTTGGTCGTCGGTGATCGACAGCACTGAGCTGCGGATGATTTCGAACTGGCCGCTCTTGACGGTCAGTTTGTAGAGGAATACCGCGGCCACGATGATCCATGCGATGGGCCACAGGCCGTAGGCGAAGCCGTAGCCAGCTGCGGCCAAGGCCATATCCACCGGCATCTGGAAGGCAAAGATCGCCACCAGGATCGACAACGCCAGGGTAATGCTGCCGGCGACGTGGCCTTTGAGGCGGAACACGGCCAGGGCCAGGAAGAAGAATACGATGGGAATGACGGCTGCCAGTGCGGACAGGCCGAGGCTGCCGAGCGGGCTGTAGAGCTGTTGCCAGGTTTGCATATGGGGTGGCCCCTAATTGTTGTTGGTCAGGCACTTCAGTCGGCGTGGGTAATTGGTAAGACCAATTTACAGCCGCTGTTGGCTAGAGTAAAAGCCTGGATAGCGGTGTGTCAATTTGCCGCCTGCGAAACTTTGGTCGTAGGGGCGCGTGCCGGTGCTCTGATCGGATGAATCGAGAGCGCTCTGATAGGTGCCGCAAGTGCGGCGATAGGCCAGAATAGAGGCCCCGGCGAGTGGTCGGGATCGTGGAGAGTGAGTTATGGGGTTTGATCAGGTGCGTCAGCGCCGTTTGTCTGACGATATTGTCGAGCAGCTTGAGGGCATGATCCTTGAGGGCACGCTCAAGTCGGGCGAGCGGTTGCCGGCCGAGCGCGCTTTGGCTGAGCAGTTTGGGGTTTCGCGCCCGTCGCTGCGCGAGGCGATTCAGAAGCTGGCGGCCAAGGGGTTGTTGGTCAGCCGCCAGGGTGGTGGCAATTATGTGGCTGAGTCCTTGGGCTCGACGTTCAGCGATCCGCTGCTGCATCTGCTGGAGAACAACCCCGAGGCTCAGCGTGATCTGCTGGAGTTTCGCCAGACCCTTGAAGCCTCTTGCGCTTACTACGCGGCGTTACGTGCTACCGAGGTCGACCGTGAGCGGCTGACGGCTGCTTTTGAAGCGCTGCAGGATTGTTATGCGCGCGACGATAAAGTGAGCCGGGCCGAGGAGGGGGCTGCTGATGCGAGGTTCCATCTGGCCATTGCCGAGGCGAGCCACAATGCTGTCTTGTTGCACACCATTCGTGGTTTGTTCGATCTGCTCAAGCGTAACGTGGTCACCAATATCGGCGGGATGTACCAGCAGCGCACGGAAACCCGCGACATGCTGATCAGTCAGCACCGGGATCTGTACCTGGCGATTATCGAAGGGCGGGCCGAGCAGGCGCGCGAGGTCTCAACCCGTCACCTGCTGTATGTGCAGGAGGTGTTGGAGGAAGTGCGTCAGGAAGTTCAGCGTATGGCCCGGGCGGAGCGACGCAAGGGCATGTAGCTTGGGTGGGGCGCCCAAGCTACGGCGTCACCAGGATTATTCTTCCTTGCCCTTGTTGCGCACGGCGCGATGCAGTTCACGATTGGAATCGCGTTCGCGCTCGGTGTCACGCTTGTCGTATTCCTTCTTACCCTTGCCCAGGGCGATCTCGCACTTGACCAGGTGCTTGCTCCAGTACCAGGACAGGCAGACGCAGGCATAGCCTTTCTGCTGTACGGCGGCAGCCAGCTTGTCGAGTTCGCGGGCATTGAGCAGCAGCTTGCGTGTGCGTACCGGGTCGGCAATCACGTGAGTGCTCGCGGTAGTCAGCGGGGTGATATGACTGCCCAGCAGCCATGCCTCGCCATCCTTGAGCAGCACATAACTGTCGACCAGTTGCAGCTTGCTGGCGCGCAGACTTTTTACTTCCCAGCCGGCCAGGACCAGACCAGCCTCGAACCGATGTTCGATGAAGTAATCGTGTCGCGCCTTTTTATTTTGCGCGATGGTCCCTGTGGGGTGTTTCTTTTGTTTAGCCATAGGGGCGGCATTATAGGGAGTTGCGAGCGTGTCGGCTACGGTCAACCTGTGTGCTTGAGCGTGTTGGACGAATCCCGGACAATGCCGGCAGTTCTTTGGTTTTTTTCTCTCGCGGATCGGGCTGTTCTTTCGCGATGTTTGCCGCTCAGCTGTGGAAGTAACGCTCACATGACGACGCATATTCAACGTTCGGCCCTGCTGCCTTATCCGGCTCAGGCGCTTTATGACCTGGTCAACGACGTGGCGCGTTACCCGGAATTCCTGCCCTGGTGCTCGACCGCTGAGGTGAAGGAGAGCAGTGACGAGCACATGGTTGCCAGTGTTGGCGTGGCCAAGGGGGGGCTCAGCCAGCACTTTGTTACGCGTAATGTGTTGGTTCCGGGAAAATCCATCGAGATGAACCTGCAGGAGGGGCCCTTCACTCAATTACATGGTGTATGGGTATTCAAGGCCCTGACTGAGAAAGCCTGCAAGATCAGCCTTGATCTGTCGTTTGATTACGCTGGGCCCATTGTGCGGGCAACGCTGGGGCCTCTGTTCAATCAGGCGGCCAATACTCTGGTGGACGCGTTCTGTGAGCGGGCCAAGCAACTGCATGGTTGAGATTGAGGTGGTGCATGCCGCCGTGGATCGCCAGGTGTTGCTGACGGTGAAGGTGCCGGCGGGGACTGGTCTGCGAGCGGCGGTCCAGGCGTCGGGGATCGGATTGCAGTTTCCTGGGTTGGACCTTGCTGGTTGCCCATTGGGTATATTCGGTAAGGTCGTGGCGGACGCCGATGTGCGCGCCGTTCAGCCGGGTGACCGTATCGAAATTTACCGCCCCTTGCTGGCCGACCCTAAAGAGGTGCGCCGGCTGCGTGCGGCCAAGGCAGCGCTGGCCAGGAAGCAGGGGAAGTAGGCTTGTCGATTACTGATAGGCAACAAAAAGCCCGGCACGCCGGGCTTTTTGTTGAGCGCCGCAAACTTACTGCGGGCTGGTATCCAGAGGCTGTGGCGTCGGGACTGGAACAGTTTGCACGCCGTCGACGTCCTTCTGGATCTTGTCGAGCAAGGAGCCGGGCTTGGCCGGTACCTCGGACTTCGGCTTCTCGCTTTCCTGCGCAGGCGCAGTCACGTTGGTACCGTTGTCTTTGCCCAGCAAGGCTTCATCACGGCTTACACCGGGCATGAAGTCACCGGACAGGCTGACGAGCTGGTCATTGCCATTGAAGATGACGCTGACGCGCTCCTGCTGGCGTTCACCGCCACCAGGCTGGATGCTGTAGAGATAATCCCAGCGATCGGCATGGAAAGTGTCAGTCAGCAGGGGATTACCCATGATAAACCGTACTTGCCGTCGGGTCATTCCCGGACGTAACTGGTCTATCATGTCCTGCGTGACGACATTGCCCTGCTGGATGTCGATTTTGTAAACCCCGGGGAATGAACAACCGGCGAGTGCGAGCAGTCCCACAAAGGTGAAACTGGTTAGCAAGAGCTTGGTGTTTTGCATCGGTGGGCGACTTCCACTATCTTGGCTGGGACAACGTAAACGCCGATCATACCCGTATTAAGAGAAGCTGCGAAGCAGCATCCGCGAGAAAGCTAACCATGGTTGAAAATAGCGAACTACGCAAAGCCGGTCTTAAAGTGACTCTGCCACGAGTCAAGATTCTACAAATGCTCGATTCTGCTGAGCAGCGCCACATGAGTGCCGAAGATGTTTACAAGGCGCTGATGGAGTCTAATGAGGACGTTGGCCTGGCCACGGTTTACCGTGTGCTGACCCAGTTTGAAGCCGCAGGGCTGGTGGTTCGTCATAATTTCGACGGCGGTCATGCGGTGTTCGAATTGGCTGACGGTGGTCATCACGACCACATGGTTGACCTGGATACCAATGAGGTTATCGAGTTCACCAGTCCGGAAATCGAGAAGCTCCAGAAGGCTATCGCCGAAGAGCATGGTTTCGATTTGGTGGACCACAATCTGGTGCTGTACATCCGTAAGAAAAAGTAAAATTCGACGCAGACGTGTTCTGCAAACGAATGAAGGCGACCCTAGGGTCGCCTTCGTGCTGTCTTAAGAAAGGAAATGTTCGGCTTAGGCTTTCGCAGCCACGACCATTTTTTTCGCGTGAGCCAAGGACTCCTTGGTCAAGTCAATACCGCCCAGCATGCGCGCCACTTCTTCCACTCGCTCTGACTTGTTCAGCTTGGACACAGCGGTATGGGTCTTATCGTTGCCTCGCACTTTATGCACAAACAAGTGCTGATGCCCTTGGGCGGCCACTTGCGGCAAGTGGGTCACCGTCAGCACCTGGCCGCGATCCCCCAGGCGACGGAGCAATTGACCCACGATTTCGGCGGTCGGTCCGCCAATGCCGACGTCCACCTCATCGAATACCAGCGTCGGGACGCGTGAAGTCTGGGCCGTAATCACCTGGATCGCGAGGCTAATCCGCGAAAGCTCACCCCCCGAGGCCACTTTTGCCAACGC
This sequence comes from Pseudomonas sp. FG86, assembly GCF_057808775.1. Taxonomy (NCBI): domain Bacteria; kingdom Pseudomonadati; phylum Pseudomonadota; class Gammaproteobacteria; order Pseudomonadales; family Pseudomonadaceae; genus Pseudomonas; species Pseudomonas sp. FG86. Next base: position 53,185 of record NZ_JBMDIS010000014.1, read on the forward strand.
TTTGAGTGGTTGTCCAGGGTTGGCGCTGACCAACAGTTCCACCTGCTCAAGGCCGTGGGGTTGCAGTTCATCGCTGGTATTGGTGTGCAGTTCAATGCTGAAGCGCCCACCCGGCATGCCGAGGCGCTGGATTTCCTGCTCTACAGCACTGGCCAGGCTGGTCGCTGCCTGCTGGCGAAGATCGCTCAATTCGCGAGCCTTCTCCTGGTAATGGCGAGCGAAGGAGGCGAGTTCGTCGCCCAGCCGCTCAATGGATTCGTCGTTCGCGTTCAGGGTTTCGATTTCATCCAGCAGTTTCTGCTGCATGGCCGCCAATTCGGTAGGCTGGATTCTATGTTTGCGCGCCAGGGTGTAGATGGTGTCCAGGCGTTCTTCTATTTCCTGCAAGCGTGCTGGGTCGGCGTCGAAGTGATCAAGGAAGCGGTTGAGTTCGCCCACGGCCTCCTCGACCTGGATCTGCGCACTGGTCAGCAGGGTGGTGGCCTCGTTCAGCGAGCCGGACGCATTGTTCACGCTGGATAGCCGATTGAGGCTGGCCGTCAGCGCGTTGAGTACATTGCCCGAATCACTTTCACTGCATTGCTCTACGACTTGCCTGCAAATAGCCAGTAGCGTTTCGGCGTTGGTGAGGTTCTTGTGTTCCTGTTCGAGCTGTTCCAGCTCGGTTTCGCCAAGGCCCAGGCTTTCGAGTTCTTCGAGCTGATAGCTGAGCAGTTGATGGCGCGCGCGTTGTTCGTCGCCGGAGTTGGAGAGTCGCTCCAGTTCCAGGCGGGTCTGGCGCCAGCGTTGGGCGGCCAGGAGAACCTGGCGGGCGAGGTCTGTGGCGCCGGCGTATTCATCGAGCAGGCGGCGATGGGTGTCGGTTTTCAGCAAGGATTGGTGTTCGTGCTGGCTGTGGATATCGATCAGCAGCTCACCCAGGGCCTTCAGGTCGCCAAGGGGGCAGGGGGTGCCGTTGATATAGCCGCGGGAGCGCCCTTCGGCCGTGATGACTCGGCGCAAAATGCAGGGGCCTTCATTATTAAGGTCGCGTTCGGCGAGCCAGGCTTCCGCCTCGGGGATGTCCGCCAGGTCGAAGGTGGCCAGGATGTCGGCCTTGTCCGCACCGGGGCGCACTACGCCGCTGTCGGCACGGTCGCCGAGGGCCAGGCCCAGGGCGTCGAGCATGATCGACTTGCCGGCGCCGGTTTCGCCTGTGATTACGCTCATCCCGCGATCCAGTTCGAGATCCAGATGTTCAACGATGGCGTAGTTATGTACGGACAGGTGCACGAGCATGACGGCCGCTCCCAGGCTTTAGGTCTGGTTATTTATACAGTGTTTTGTTCTGGGCTGACAATCCTGACGCTTAGCTCGATTTGCTTGAATGTGGGATTTTTTTAGTGCGATGGGGAATGAGCGTGCAGGAGTTGATCTGGAGCAATTGAAAGACTTTTGGTAAGGCTTGCGCCCTTGAACCTGGAAATTGTGGCCCCATATACCGGAACAGAAGCGCGAGTTGAGTTCGCGCATGATTTTGAAAGGAGAAATCTATGGCTGACGAACAGACGCAGGATACGCAAACTCCAGACGCCAATCCGGCGGCCGGTGATGAGCTGGCGACCCGTGTACAAGTGCTCGAAGAGCAATTGGCCGCTGCGCAGGATCAGTCTTTGCGTGTTGCCGCCGATCTGCAGAACGTCCGCCGTCGTGCCGAGCAGGACGTGGAGAAGGCTCATAAATTTGCGCTGGAAAAATTCGCCGGTGATCTGTTGCCGATCATCGACAGCCTGGAGCGTGGGCTGGAGTTGTCTAACCCGGATGACGAAAACATCCGTCCGATGCGCGAAGGGATTGAGCTGACCCTGAAAATGTTCCAGGACACCCTGAAGCGTTATCAGTTGGAAGCTATCGATCCACAAGGCGGCGAGCCGTTCAGCGCCGAGCATCACCAAGCCATGGCCATGCAGGAAAGCCATGACCTGGAGCCTAACAGCGTGTTGAAAGTGTTCCAGAAGGGTTACCAGCTCAATGGTCGCCTGTTGCGCCCGGCAATGGTGGTGGTGAGCAAGGCGCCAGCACCTGTTGCACCTTCTATTGATGAGCAGGCTTGAAATTTGCCGTAAGGCCCCCATCTATAAGTCAAGCGATTAAGTGCTACCGCAGTTAGCTACCACTGCTGCGGCATCCAAATTCAAGTTTCGGGAGAGTAAATCATGGGCAAAATTATCGGTATCGACCTGGGGACCACCAACTCCTGCGTCTCTGTGCTGGAAAACGGCGTTGCAAAAGTTATCGAAAACGCCGAAGGCGCGCGTACCACGCCGTCGATCATTGCTTACGCCAACGACGGTGAAATCCTCGTTGGTCAGTCGGCCAAACGTCAGGCTGTGACCAATCCGCATAACACCCTGTACGCGGTGAAGCGTCTGATCGGTCGTAAGTTCGAAGAAGAAGTCGTACAGAAAGACATCAAGATGGTCCCTTACAAAATCGCCAAGGCCGATAACGGTGACGCCTGGGTTGAAGTAAACGGCCAGAAAATGTCGCCGCCGCAAATCTCGGCTGAAATCTTGAAAAAGATGAAGAAAACTGCCGAAGACTACCTCGGTGAAGCGGTGACCGAAGCGGTGATCACCGTTCCGGCCTACTTCAACGACAGCCAGCGCCAGGCGACCAAGGATGCCGGCCGCATCGCGGGCCTGGACGTTAAACGTATCATCAACGAACCCACTGCCGCTGCACTGGCTTACGGCATGGATAAGGCCAAGGGCGATCACACCGTCATCGTTTATGACCTGGGTGGTGGTACCTTCGACGTTTCCGTTATCGAGATCGCTGAAGTTGACGGCGAGCACCAGTTCGAAGTGTTGGCCACCAATGGTGACACCTTCCTCGGTGGTGAAGACTTTGACATTCGTCTGATCGACTACCTCGTTGACGAATTCAAGAAAGAAAGCGGCATGAACCTCAAGGGTGACCCGCTGGCCATGCAGCGCCTGAAAGAAGCCGCTGAGAAAGCCAAGATCGAGCTGTCTTCCGCTCAGTCGACCGACGTTAACCTGCCGTACATCACTGCAGATGCTACCGGTCCTAAGCACTTGAACGTGAAGATCTCGCGCGCCAAGCTGGAAGCGCTGGTTGAAGACTTGGTTCAGCGCACCATCGAGCCTTGCCGTATCGCGCTGAAAGACTCCGGCATCGACGTTGGCGCGATCAACGACGTGATCCTGGTTGGCGGTCAGACCCGTATGCCACTGGTTCAGAAGCTGGTTACCGAGTTCTTCGGCAAGGAAGCACGTAAAGACGTGAACCCGGACGAAGCGGTTGCCATGGGTGCTGCGATCCAAGGTGCGGTATTGGCCGGTGACGTGAAAGACGTGCTGCTGCTGGACGTGAGCCCGCTGACCCTGGGTATTGAAACCATGGGTGGCGTGATGACGGCGCTGATCGAGAAAAACACCACGATTCCTACCAAGAAATCGCAAGTGTTCTCGACTGCCGATGACAACCAGGGCGCCGTGACCATCCATGTGTTGCAAGGTGAGCGTAAGCAGGCTGCGCAGAACAAGTCCCTGGGCAAGTTCGACCTGGCCGAGATTCCACCAGCGCCACGTGGCGTGCCACAAATCGAAGTGACCTTCGACATCGACGCCAACGGCATTCTGCACGTAGGCGCCAAGGACAAGGCCACCGGCAAGACTCAATCGATCGTGATCAAGGCCAACTCCGGCCTGTCCGAGGAAGAAATTCAGCAGATGATTCGCGATGCTGAAGCCAACTCCGAAGAAGATCGCAAGTTCGAAGAGCTGGCCGCTGCGCGTAACCAGGGTGATGCCCTGGTTCACTCGACACGCAAAATGGTCGCTGATGCTGGCGATAAAGTAACTGCCGAAGAGAAGGCTGCGATCGAAGCTGCCGTGGTTGCCCTGGAAGCCGCTGTTAAAGGTGACGACAAGGCTGCCATTGAAGCCAAGGTCGAGGAACTGTCGAAGGTTTCCGCTCCAGTTGCCCAGAAAATGTACGCCGAGCAAGGCCAGCCAGCTGAAGGCGCTGCGCAACACGCAGAGCCTGAAGCCAAGCACGACGACGTTGTCGATGCCGAGTTCGAAGAAGTCAAAGAGCAGAAGTAATCTGCTTGGCCGGTTGACCGCTATCAAGCGGTGACTGGTAGGATGTCGCCGCGCGGGAGCTTGCTCCCGCGTTGGTGTGTCTGGGGTATGCGAATTTTTTACAGCATGCGACAGCGTTCGGATGCTGGCGGTGTGATCGGGAATGCTCCTGCTTCCTGGGCGACAGTCACCGCGTTTTTGGCCGGGTCCCTGGCTGAAAGCAGTTATGACCAGGATCGTTGAATTGACGTGAGTTGGGTCCGGGCCTGTATTGGGGCTCAACGAGTTTGGCAGGGCTCAGGAGGGTCTGGCCGAACGTCCTTAAGAGTGTAAAGACTTATGGCAAAGCGTGACTATTACGAAGTATTGGGTGTGGAGCGTGGCTCCAGCGAGGCGGACCTGAAAAAGGCTTACCGTCGCCTGGCGATGAAGCACCACCCGGACCGTAATCCGGATAACAAAGAATCCGAAGAAATGTTCAAAGAGGCCAACGAGGCCTACGAATGCCTGTGTGATCCCAACAAGCGTGCGGCCTACGACCAGTATGGTCACGCCGGCGTCGACCCGAGCATGGGTGGCGGCGGAGCCGGCTTCGGCGGTCAGAACTTCTCCGATATTTTCGGCGATGTGTTCAGTGACTTCTTCGGCGGTGGCCGCGGTGGCCAGCGGGGTGGTGCCCAGCGGGGCAGCGACCTGCGCTACACCCTGGAGCTGAACCTGGAAGAAGCCGTGCGCGGCACCAGCGTCAATATCCGCGTGCCGACGCTGGTCAACTGCAAGCCGTGCGACGGTTCGGGGGCTAAGAAAGGCTCCTCGCCGATCACCTGCCCGACCTGTGGCGGTATCGGTCAGGTGCGCATGCAGCAGGGCTTCTTCTCGGTGCAGCAGACCTGCCCGCGTTGCCATGGGCAGGGCAAGATCATTTCCGACCCGTGCGACTCCTGTCACGGCGAAGGCCGCGTCGAAGAGTACAAGACGCTGTCGGTGAAGGTGCCTGCAGGCGTGGATACCGGCGATCGCATTCGTCTGTCGGGCGAAGGCGAGGCGGGGACCCAGGGTGGTCCGACGGGCGACCTGTATGTGGTGATCAATGTGCGCGAGCACTCGATCTTCCAGCGCGACGGCAAGCACCTGTTCTGCGAAGTGCCGATCAGCTTTGTCGATGCAGCCCTGGGTGGTGAGTTGGAGATTCCGACGCTGGATGGTCGGGTCAAGCTCAAGATTCCTGAGGGGACGCAGACCGGTAAGCAGTTCCGTATCCGTGGCAAGGGCGTTGCGCCGGTGCGTGGTGGTGGTGCCGGTGACTTGATGTGCCGTGTGGCGGTGGAAACTCCGGTCAACCTGGGTCGTCGTCAGCGAGAGTTGCTGGAAGAGTTTCGCAGTTCGTTGGAAGGTGATGACTCCCATTCGCCGAAGACCACGGGCTTCTTCGATGGCGTGAAGCGCTTCTTCGGCGACCTGTAAGGAGTTGAGTATGCGACGTATAGCCGTAATGGGCGCTGCCGGGCGCATGGGCAAGACGCTGGTCGAGGCGGTGCAGCAGCGCTCGCCGGCCTCCGGGTTGACGGCGGCGATCGTTCGCCCTGGCAGCACGCTGATTGGTGCGGATGCGGGTGAATTGGCCTCGTTGGGGCGCATTGGTGTGTCGTTGTCCGGCAATCTGGAGCAGGTGGCTGATGAGTTCGACGTACTGATCGACTTCACCCTGCCGGACGTGATGCTGAAGAACCTGGCGTTCTGTCGCAAGGCAGGCAAGGCCATGGTGATCGGTACGACGGGCTTGAGTGCCGAGCAGAAGCAGTTGCTGGTGGCGGCGGGCAAGGATATTCCGATCGTGTTTGCCGCTAACTTCAGTGTGGGTGTGAACCTTTCGCTCAAGCTGCTTGATCTCGCAGCTCGCGTGCTGGGGGATGAGGCGGATATCGAAATCATCGAGACCCATCACCGGCACAAGATCGATGCGCCCTCGGGCACCGCGTTGCGTATGGGGGAGGCTATTGCCGATGCGTTAGGTCGCGACCTGTCGAAAGTGGCGGTATACGGCCGTGAAGGTCATACCGGCGAGCGTGCGCGTGACACCATCGGCTTCGCTACCGTTCGCGGTGGTGATGTAGTTGGCGATCACACTGTGTTGTTCGCATCTGAAGGCGAGCGCCTTGAAATCACGCATAAGGCGTCCAGTCGCATGACGTTTGCCAAGGGGGCGGTACGTGCTGCGCTCTGGTTGGACGGTCGCGAGCCGGGGCTTTACGACATGCGCGATGTGCTGGATCTGCACTAATCGATAGCTAAAACGGGGCTTCAGGATTATCCTGAGGTCCCGTTTTACCCGCTAAGCGACGTCCTGTCGCATTCTCCTGCCTTTAAGGCTCATTAGCGGTGGACCAAAAAAGCCTTTTTCTGTAAGCTACAGCTTTAGTGTGTCCACTAAAAGCGCGCAGAATAATTCAGTGAAGAAGCGGGGTGACGTGTCCATACGTCACTCCGCTTTTTTACAACCTGCGATCGCCCTTTCAGGCTTTATTTACGGGAGGTCTTCTTGACTAAGCCAGCCATACTCGCCCTTGCTGATGGCAGCATTTTTCGCGGCGAAGCCATTGGAGCCGACGGTCAAACCGTTGGAGAGGTAGTGTTTAACACTGCCATGACCGGCTATCAGGAAATCCTTACCGATCCTTCCTACGCCCAACAGATCGTGACCCTGACCTATCCGCACATCGGCAACACCGGTACTACACCGGAAGACGTCGAGTCTGATCGTGTCTGGTCGGCGGGCCTGGTGATTCGTGACCTGCCTCTGGTTGCGAGCAACTGGCGTAATACGATGTCGCTATCCGATTACCTGAAAGCCAACAATGTTGTGGCGATCGCCGGTATCGATACGCGCCGTCTGACACGCATCCTGCGTGAAAAAGGTTCGCAGAACGGCTGCATCATGGCCGGTGACAATATTTCCGAAGAAGCAGCGATCGCCGCAGCGCAAGGTTTCCCTGGCCTCAAGGGCATGGACCTGGCGAAAGTCGTCAGCACCAAGGAACAGTACGAGTGGCGCTCCACTGTCTGGGACTTGAAGACCGACAGCCACGCGACCATCGACGCGGCTGATCTGTCGTATCACGTGGTCGCCTATGACTACGGCATCAAGTACAACATCCTGCGCATGCTGGTCGAGCGTGGTTGCCGCGTGACCGTGGTGCCGGCGCAAACCCCAGCCAGTGACGTGCTGGCCCTGCAACCGGATGGTGTGTTCCTGTCCAACGGCCCCGGTGACCCTGAGCCATGCGACTATGCCATCAAGGCCATCAAGGACGTTCTGGAGACCGACATTCCGGTGTTCGGTATCTGCCTGGGGCATCAACTGCTGGCCCTGGCCTCTGGCGCCAAGACCTTGAAAATGGGGCATGGCCATCACGGCGCCAACCACCCCGTACAAGACCTGGATACTGGCGTTGTGATGATCACCAGCCAGAACCACGGTTTTGCGGTGGACGAAGCGACTTTGCCGGGTAATGTCCGCGCGATTCATAAGTCGCTGTTCGACGGCTCCCTGCAAGGCATCGAGCGCACCGACAAGAGTGCGTTCAGCTTCCAGGGCCACCCTGAAGCGAGCCCGGGCCCGAACGACGTAGCGCCGCTGTTCGACCGTTTCATCAATGAGATGGCCAAGCGACGCTGACTGAGTGGCTTGCGGGCGGCCCCGAATGTCGGTGGCCCCCGCAGGCTCTTCAAGGATTGTTCAAGACGGCTTGCCGACTGACCTGCGGATTTGAGTGACAAACCCATGCCAAAACGTACTGACATAAAAAGCATCCTGATTCTCGGCGCTGGCCCGATCGTAATCGGCCAGGCCTGCGAATTCGACTACTCCGGCGCCCAGGCCTGTAAGGCGCTGCGCGAGGAGGGCTACCGCGTCATCCTGGTGAACTCCAACCCAGCCACTATCATGACTGACCCGGCCATGGCCGACGCCACCTACATCGAGCCGATCAAGTGGCAGACCGTTGCCAAGATCATCGAGAAAGAGCGTCCGGACGCACTGTTGCCAACCATGGGCGGCCAGACCGCCCTGAACTGCGCCCTGGACTTGGAGCGCGAAGGCGTCCTGGAGAAATTCGGCGTAGAGATGATCGGTGCCAATGCCGACACTATCGACAAGGCTGAAGACCGTTCCCGCTTCGACAAGGCCATGAAGTCCATCGGCCTGGCGTGCCCACGTTCCGGTATCGCTCACAGCATGGAAGAAGCTAACGCGGTCCTCGAGACCCTGGGCTTTCCGTGCATCATCCGTCCTTCCTTCACCATGGGCGGCACCGGCGGCGGTATCGCTTACAACCGTGAAGAGTTCGAAGAAATCTGCGCCCGTGGCCTGGACCTGTCTCCGACCAAAGAGCTGCTGATCGACGAATCCCTGATCGGCTGGAAAGAATATGAGATGGAGGTTGTCCGCGATAAGAAGGACAACTGCATCATCGTCTGCTCCATCGAAAACTTCGACCCGATGGGCGTGCACACCGGTGACTCGATCACCGTGGCTCCAGCACAGACCCTGACCGACAAGGAATACCAGATCCTGCGTAACGCCTCCCTGGCGGTGCTGCGTGAGATCGGTGTGGAGACTGGCGGTTCTAACGTGCAGTTCGGCATCTGCCCGACCACCGGTCGCATGGTCGTTATCGAAATGAACCCGCGTGTGTCCCGTTCGTCGGCCCTGGCCTCGAAGGCTACCGGTTTCCCGATCGCCAAGGTCGCGGCCAAACTGGCCGTGGGTTACACCCTGGACGAACTGTCGAACGACATCACCGGCGGCAAGACCCCGGCGTCCTTCGAGCCGTCCATCGACTACGTCGTGACCAAGCTGCCACGTTTTGCCTTCGAGAAATTCGCCAAGGCTGACGCGCGCCTGACCACCCAGATGAAGTCGGTGGGTGAAGTCATGGCCATCGGCCGGACCTTCCAGGAATCCCTGCAGAAAGCCCTTCGTGGTCTGGAAGTGGGTGTTTGCGGCCTGGACGAAAAACTTGACCTGAGCAACCCGGAAAGCATGAGTGTGCTCAAGCGCGAGCTGACTGTGCCTGGGGCTGAGCGTATCTGGTACGTCGCTGACGCCTTCCGCGCCGGCATGACCGTCGAAGACATCTTCGGCATGAACATGATCGACCCGTGGTTCCTGGTGCAGATCGAAGACCTGATCAAGGAAGAAGAGAAGGTCAAGACCCTGGGCCTGGCCAGCATCGATCGCGACATGATGTTCCGCCTCAAGCGCAAGGGCTTCTCCGACCAGCGCCTGGCCAAGCTGCTGGGTGTGACTGAGAAAAACCTGCGCACGTACCGCCACAAACTGGAAATCTTCCCGGTCTACAAGCGCGTTGACACCTGCGCGGCCGAGTTCTCCACCGACACTGCCTACCTGTACTCCACTTACGAGGAAGAGTGCGAAGCGGCGCCGTCGGGTCGCGACAAGATCATGATCTTGGGCGGCGGTCCAAACCGTATCGGCCAAGGTATCGAGTTCGACTACTGCTGCGTACACGCCGCTCTCGCCCTGCGCGAAGACGGGTACGAGACCATCATGGTCAACTGCAACCCGGAAACTGTTTCCACTGACTACGACACCTCCGATCGTCTGTACTTCGAGCCAGTGACCCTGGAAGACGTGTTGGAAATCGTGCGCGTCGAGAAGCCAAAAGGCGTGATCGTCCAGTACGGCGGCCAAACCCCGCTGAAACTGGCACGTGCCCTTGAAGCTGCCGGCGTGCCGATCATCGGCACCAGCCCGGACGCTATCGACCGTGCAGAAGACCGCGAGCGCTTCCAGCAAATGGTTGAGCGCCTGAACCTGCGTCAGCCGCCAAACGCCACTGTACGCAGCGAAGACGAAGCCATCCGTGCAGCCAGCAAGATCGGCTACCCGTTGGTGGTGCGTCCTTCCTACGTACTGGGCGGCCGTGCGATGGAAATCGTCTACGAAGAAGAAGAACTCAAGCGTTACCTGCGTGATGCGGTGAAAGTATCCAACGACAGCCCGGTGCTGCTGGATCACTTCCTCAACTGCGCCATCGAGATGGACGTGGATGCTGTTTGCGACGGTACCGACGTGGTCATCGGCGCAATCATGCAGCACATCGAGCAGGCGGGCGTTCACTCCGGTGACTCAGCATGCTCGCTGCCGCCTTACTCGTTGCCAGCGCACATCCAGGACGAGATGCGCGAACAGGTCAAGAAAATGGCCCTGGAGTTGGGCGTGGTCGGCCTGATGAACGTACAGTTGGCGCTGCAGGGCGAAGACATCTACGTCATCGAAGTCAACCCGCGTGCCTCGCGTACCGTGCCGTTTGTGTCCAAGTGCATCGGCGTGTCCCTGGCCATGATCGCTGCGCGTGTGATGGCAGGTAAGACCCTGAAGGAAATCGGGTTCACCAAGGAAATCATTCCGAACTTCTACAGCGTGAAAGAGGCGGTGTTCCCATTCGCCAAATTCCCTGGCGTGGACCCGATCCTGGGCCCAGAGATGAAGTCCACCGGTGAAGTGATGGGTGTGGGCGATACCTTCGGCGAAGCTTTCGCCAAGGCTCAAATGGGCGCCAGCGAAGTGTTGCCAACCGGCGGTACTGCTTTCATCAGCGTGCGTGATGATGACAAGCCACTGGTTGCAGGCGTGGCCCGTGATCTGATCAACTTGGGGTTCGAAATCGTGGCCACCGCCGGGACCGCCAAGCTGATCGAAGCTGCCGGCCTGAAAGTGCGTCGCGTGAACAAGGTGACGGAAGGCCGTCCGCACGTGGTCGACATGATCAAGAATGACGAAGTCACCCTGATCATCAACACCACCGAAGGTCGCCAGTCGATTGCGGACTCTTACTCCATTCGTCGTAACGCCTTGCAGCATAAGATCTACTGCACCACTACCATTGCTGCTGGCGAAGCTATCTGCGAAGCGCTCAAGTTCGGTCCGGAAAAGACCGTGCGTCGCTTGCAGGATCTACACGCAGGATTGAAGGCATGACCAAATACCCAATGACCGTCCAAGGCGCGAAGGCCTTGGAAGAGGAGCACGCCCATCTGACCAAGGTCGTACGTCCAAAGCTGAGCCAGGACATCGGTACGGCCCGCGAGCTGGGTGACTTGAAGGAAAACGCCGAATACCACGCTGCTCGCGAGCAGCAGGGTATGGTCGAGGCGCGGATCCGTGACATCGAAGGCCGTATGCAGAATGCGGTGATCATTGACGTCACGACCATCCCGCATACTGGCAAAGTGATTTTCGGCACAACAGTGGAAATCGCTAACGTCGAGACAGACGAAAGCGTGGTCTACCACATCGTGGGTGAGGACGAAGCTGACTTCAAACTCGGCAAGATCTCCGTTGGTTCTCCACTGGCTCGCGCCTTGATTGCCAAGGAAGAGGGTGATGTGGTGGCGGTCAAGACGCCTGGCGGCGTGATCGAGTACGAGATTGTTGAAGTCCGCCATATCTGAAAGGCGGCGCCCGCTTCGTGCGGGCGCTATGCTTTGGCAGCTTGCCCAGATGCTTTGGGTGGGTGGCCTGTGGCTGTTGCACATTGGCGTGGTACCGGCGCTGGGTCTGATTGGTCTGGCGCCGTTGCTGATCGATGAAATCGATGGATTATTGAGCGCGTTGCTGGTGAGTTTCGCAGCGGCGTGCGTGACGCTTCAGGCACTGGTGCTGATCAAGGCCGAAGGCTTGGGGAGTTTGTGGCGGGATATTCGCGGGCAACTGCTGTTGATGGCGCTGTATGCATGCGCGATGTTTTGCGTGGTGCGTGTATGGCTGCCGGAAGCGTTGCGCTGGCAGTTATTCAGCTATCTTGTGCTAGGGTTTTCCGGCCTGGTGCTGGTCATGCAGCCGGCGCCCGGGTGGAGTGGCGGGGCGCGCGAGGCGCGCCCGTGACCCTTGTTGTCATTTGAAGCGATGAACGTTCGACAGTTGCTTGTTGACGCTGAAGTTCTTGCGATACAGCAGCGCCATCTTGCCGATGACCTGAACCAGGTCCGCCTTGCCCACCTTGCACAGTTCTGCAATGGCGGCCAGGCGCGCTTCGCGGTCAAGGATGTTGACCTTGATCTTGATCAGTTCGTGATCGCCCAGTGCGCGTTCAAGTTCGGCTAACACACCTTCAGTCAAACCGTTGTCTGCCACAATCAAAACTGGTTTCAGATGGTGGCCAATGGATTTGTACTGTTTCTTCTGCTCTTGAGTGAGCGGCATAATCTGACCCCTGCGTCTGATCTTGTAAAAAGCGGCGGCCAGTTTACCCGAGCGAGTCCGGGACCGCCCAGTTAATCACGACCCGTTTTATTTTCGAGGTGGCCCGTGGCCCGTTCCAAAACTAGCCTTAAGTGGCTGCAAGAGCATTTCAACGATCCTTACGTCAAAAAGGCGCAAAAGGATGGCTATCGTTCCCGGGCCAGCTACAAGCTGTTGGAGATCCAGGACAAGGACAAGTTGATTCGTCCAGGCATGAGCGTTATCGATCTTGGTGCGGCCCCTGGTGGGTGGTCCCAGGTGACCAGTCGTCTGATTGGTGGTCAAGGTCGCCTGATCGCTTCCGACATCCTCGAAATGGACAGCATCCCGGACGTGACCTTCGTTCATGGCGACTTTACCCAGGACACCGTGCTCGCCCAGATCCTCGAGGCTGTGGGAAATTCGCAGGTAGACCTTGTGATTTCCGACATGGCCCCCAATATGAGTGGATTACCGGCCGTTGATATGCCGCGGGCCATGTTCCTTTGCGAATTGGCGCTGGATCTGGCGGGTCGGGTGTTGCGTCCTGGTGGCGATTTCCTGGTGAAGGTGTTCCAGGGAGAAGGTTTTGACGAGTACCACAAGAACATCCGCAAGTTGTTCGACAAGGTGCAGACGCGTAAGCCTGACTCTTCCCGGGACAGGTCCAGAGAGCAATACTTGCTGTGCCGCGGCTTCCGTGGTGTCGAAGGCGCGGCGAGTGAAGAGCGTTTTTGAGGAATTCGAGGAGGGCGATAGGTTTTTTTATATCGCTTTCGTCACGAAGCTTTACGAATATTGTGTAGTCAAAGTTTCACAAAGGGTTACAGACGGCGCCTGCCAGAGTTGTAGGTAATGTAGTAAGTTAGGCCGGTGAATATCATGCGAAGCGCGCGCCAGTAGCGGAGCTTGCTTCAGAGGGTAGTTAATTGAACGATATGGCAAAGAATCTGATCCTGTGGTTGATCATCGCGGCTGTCCTCGTGACGGTGATGAACAACTTCTCCAGCCCTAACGAGCCGCAGACCCTCAACTATTCCGACTTCATCCAGCAAGTTAAGGATGGCAAGGTCGAGCGCGTAGCGGTTGATGGCTACGTGATCACCGGCAAACGCAACGATGGCGACAGCTTCAAGACCATTCGTCCGGCAATTCAGGACAACGGTTTGATCGGCGACCTAGTGGATAACCACGTGGTTGTTGAAGGCAAGCAGCCTGAGCAGCAGAGCATCTGGACCCAGTTGCTGGTCGCCAGCTTCCCGATCCTGGTGATTATCGCCGTGTTCATGTTTTTCATGCGCCAGATGCAAGGTGGTGCGGGAGGCAAGGGCGGGCCGATGAGCTTCGGCAAGAGCAAGGCGCGCCTGCTCTCCGAAGACCAGGTGAAAACCACCCTGGCTGACGTTGCTGGTTGCGACGAAGCCAAGGAAGAAGTCGGTGAACTTGTAGAGTTCCTGCGCGACCCAGGCAAGTTCCAGCGCCTGGGCGGCCGTATTCCTCGCGGGGTGCTGATGGTTGGTCCTCCAGGTACCGGTAAAACCTTGCTCGCCAAGGCGATTGCCGGTGAAGCCAAAGTGCCATTCTTCACCATTTCCGGTTCTGACTTCGTCGAGATGTTTGTCGGCGTCGGTGCCAGCCGTGTTCGCGATATGTTCGAGCAGGCCAAGAAGCACGCACCGTGCATCATTTTCATCGACGAAATCGATGCCGTAGGTCGTCATCGTGGCGCTGGCATGGGCGGCGGTCATGATGAGCGTGAGCAGACCCTCAACCAGTTGCTGGTTGAGATGGATGGTTTCGAGATGAACGATGGCATCATCGTAATCGCCGCGACCAACCGTCCGGACGTGCTGGACCCTGCGCTGCTGCGTCCAGGTCGTTTCGACCGCCAGGTGGTGGTTGGCTTGCCGGATATCCGTGGTCGCGAACAGATCCTGAAAGTCCACATGCGTAAAGTGCCGATGGGTGACGACGTGGCTCCGGCCGTGATCGCCCGTGGTACCCCAGGTTTCTCGGGTGCTGACCTGGCCAACTTGGTAAACGAGGCTTCGCTGTTTGCGGCCCGTACCGGCAAGCGCATCGTTGAAATGAAAGAATTCGAGCTGGCGAAAGACAAGATCATGATGGGCGCTGAGCGCAAATCCATGGTCATGTCCGAGAAAGAGAAGCAAAACACCGCTTATCACGAAGCTGGCCACGCCATTGTAGGGCGTGTGGTGCCTGAGCATGACCCTGTCTATAAAGTTTCGATCATTCCTCGTGGTCGGGCGCTGGGTGTCACCATGTTCCTGCCGGAGGAGGATCGCTACAGCCTCTCCAAGCGTGCGCTGATCAGCCAGATCTGTTCGCTGTACGGCGGTCGTATCGCTGAAGAGATGACCTTGGGCTTCGACGGGGTGACCACCGGTGCCTCCAACGACATCATGCGTGCCAGCCAGATTGCACGGAACATGGTGACCAAGTGGGGGTTGTCGGAAAAACTCGGTCCGTTGATGTATGCCGAGGAAGAGGGTGAAGTATTCCTGGGTCGTGGTGGTGGCGGTCAGAGCGCCAGCTTCTCTGGTGAGACAGCCAAGCTGATCGACTCCGAAGTGCGCAGCATCATTGACCAGTGCTACGGTACGGCCAAGCAGATCCTGACCGACAATCGCGACAAATTGGATGCGATGGCTGATGCGCTGATGAAGTACGAAACCATCGATGCCGATCAGATCGACGACATCATGGCTGGCCGTACACCGCGTGAGCCTCGCGATTGGGAAGGTGGTTCAGGTACCTCGGGTACTCCGCCAGTGGTGCAGAATGAACGCCCTGAAACCCCGATCGGCGGCCCCGCAGCTGACCACTAAGGTTTGAAATGACTTTTGCGTTGTCCTCTACCCGGTTGCCTTGCGGCAACCGGGTTCTTGATTTGGCCCAGACACATGTCATGGGCATTCTTAATGTCACCCCTGATTCCTTTTCTGACGGCGGCCGCTTCAGCCAGCTGGACGCAGCGTTGCGTCATGCTGAGTCGATGGTGGCTGCAGGAGCGACCCTGATTGATGTCGGTGGTGAGTCCACTCGGCCTGGCGCTCGCTTTGTTTCTCCGTTGGAGGAACTGGAGCGCGTGGCGCCGGTTGTCGAGCGCATTGCTCGTGAACTGGATGTCATCATATCGGTTGATACATCCACGCCAGCGGTGATGCGTGAGGCAGCGCGCCTGGGTGCGGGACTCATCAATGACGTGCGTTCGCTGCAGCGTGACGGTGCCTTGGATGCGGCGGCGGCGTCCGGCCTTCCAGTGTGCCTGATGCATATGTTGGGCGAGCCCGGCAACATGCAGGACTGCCCTCACTATGACGACCTGGTGGGTGAAGTGAGTGGGTTCCTTGCTGCACGGATCGCCCAGTGCGCCACTGTTGGCATCCCGCCTGAGAAGATCATCCTTGATCCCGGGTTCGGGTTCGCCAAGACCTTGCAGCACAATTTAAGCCTGTTCAAGCATATGGAAGCTTTGCATGCCCTTGGTCGGCCCCTGTTGGTTGGGGTTTCGCGCAAGAGCATGATAGGGCTCGCCTTGAATCGTCCGGTGGGTGAGCGGTTGTACGGTGGCCTTGCACTTGCGGCGCTTGCGGTAACCAAGGGCGCGCGTATCTTGCGCGTGCATGATGTCGCCGAGACCGTCGATGTGGTGCGAATGATCGCCGCTGTAGAATCAGCCGAATAAGAATGATGGAGCACTTATGACTAAAAAATACTTTGGCACCGACGGTATCCGTGGTCGGGTCGGCGAATATCCGATTACTCCTGATTTCATGCTCAAGCTGGGTTGGGCGGCCGGTATGGCGTTCCGTAGCATGGGCGCATGCCGCATCCTGGTGGGCAAGGACACCCGTATCTCGGGTTATATGTTTGAATCGGCACTGGAGGCGGGTCTGTCCGCTGCCGGTGCTGACGTTATGCTGCTGGGGCCGATGCCGACTCCGGCGATCGCATACCTGACGCGTACTTTCCACGCTGAAGCCGGTATCGTGATCAGTGCTTCGCACAATCCCCATGACGATAATGGCATCAAGTTTTTCTCGGGGCAGGGCACCAAGCTGCCTGACGAGATCGAGTTGATGATCGAAGAGCTTCTGGATGCGCCGATGACGGTGGTCGAATCCAGTAAGCTGGGCAAGGTGTCGAGAATCAATGACGCGTCTGGCCGTTATATCGAATTCTGCAAGAGCAGTGTGCCAAGTAGTACCAATTTTGCGGGGTTGAAGATTGTTGTCGACTGCGCCCATGGTGCGACCTACAAGGTGGCGCCAAGTGTATTCAAGGAATTGGGTGCGCAGGTTACCGTGCTGTCGGCTCAGCCTAACGGGCTGAACATCAATGAAAACTGCGGCTCGACCCATATGGAGCAACTGCAGGCAGCCGTTCTGGCTGAGCATGCCGACCTGGGTATCGCCTTTGATGGCGACGGTGATCGTGTCCTGATGGTTGATCACACCGGTACCGTGGTTGATGGCGATGACCTGCTGTTCATCATCGCTCGCGACCTGCATGAACGTAACAAGCTGCAAGGCGGCGTCGTTGGCACGCTGATGAGTAATCTCGGGCTTGAGCTGGCCTTGGCCGAGCTGGGGGTTCCGTTTGTTCGTGCCAATGTGGGTGACCGTTATGTGATCGCCGAATTGCAGGAGCGTAATTGGCAGGTGGGTGGCGAGAACTCGGGGCACGTGGTGTGCTTCCAGCACACGACTACGGGCGACGCCATTATTGCCGCGCTACAAGTGCTGCTGGCATTGCGTCGACGCGACGAGAGTCTTGCCCAGGCGCGTCAAGCCCTGCGCAAATGTCCGCAAGTGTTGCTCAATGTGCGATTTTCCGGTGGTGATAATCCGATCGAGCACCCTGCTGTCAAAGAGGCCTGCGAGCGCGTGACCCTGGCGATGGCGGGACGTGGTCGCGTATTGCTACGCAAGTCCGGTACGGAGCCTTTGGTGCGCGTTATGGTCGAAGGCGAGGATGAAACACAGGTTCGGGGGCACGCCGAAGACCTGGCAAAACTGGTAACTGAAGTTTGCGCCTGAATTCGGCTTGCCAGTGATGATGTGGTTGGGTAACATCTGCGCCCACTTTGACCGACGAGGTACAGCATGCGTCGCACTATGGTAGCTGGTAACTGGAAGATGCACGGTACCCGCGCCAGTGTCGCTGAGCTGATCAATGGCCTTCGTCACTTGGCCTTGCCTAGCGGTGTTGATGTTGCGGTTTTCCCGCCTTGCCTGCATATCACCCAAGTGGTTGATGGCTTGAAAGGTAAGTCGATTCAGGTCGGCGCGCAGAATTCTGCAGTGGAAGCCATGCAAGGTGCTCTGACGGGTGAAACTGCACCAAGTCAGTTGGTCGATGCGGGTTGTTCCTACGTGCTTGTCGGGCACTCCGAGCGCCGTCAGATGATGGGTGAGCGTGATGGAACGCTCAACCGCAAGTTCGCGGCAGCACAGGCTTGTGGCCTGATTCCAGTGTTGTGCATAGGGGAGACCCTTGAGCAGCGTGAGTCGGGTAAGACTCTTGAGGTTGTCTCGCGTCAGCTGGGCAGCATCATTGAAGAGTTGGGTGTTGGTGCATTTGCAAGGGCAGTAATTGCTTACGAGCCGGTCTGGGCCATTGGTACCGGGCTGACTGCTACACCGCAACAGGCGCAGGATGTGCACGCAGCCATCCGCGCGCAGTTGGCGGCAGAGAATTCTGAAGTCGCACAAGGTGTGCGTCTTCTATACGGCGGCAGCGTGAAGGCGGCCAATGCGGTCGAACTGTTCGGCATGCCGGATATCGATGGGGGGCTCATTGGTGGAGCCTCCCTGAATGCAGATGAGTTCGGTGCGATTTGTCGCGCCGCGGGAAACTGAAAAAATGCTGGAAACAGTCGTAGTCGTTTTTCATCTGTTGGCTGCCCTGGGCGTAGTTGCCCTGGTTTTGTTGCAACAGGGTAAAGGTGCGGATGCTGGTGCGTCTTTCGGTGCAGGTGCTTCAAATACTGTATTCGGAAGCCAAGGTTCCTCTACCTTTCTTAGTAAGTTTACTGCTATACTTGCCGCCGGTTTCTTCATAACCAGCTTGGGGTTAGGTTACTTTGCTAAAGAGAAAGCTCATGTGCTGACTCAAGTAGGTCTCCCAAACCCAGCGGTGTTGGAAGTGCCAAAAGCAAAACCGGCTTCTGATGATGTCCCGGTGCTTCAAGAGCAAAAGTCTGCTACTCCAGCGACTGACGTACCTCCAGCTCAAGAGCAGAAGTAAGAAGGGTTGTAAACGCTGTATTGCCGAGGTGGTGGAATTGGTAGACACGCAACCTTGAGGTGGTTGTGCCCATAGGGTGTAGGGGTTCGAGTCCCCTTCTCGGTACCAATTATCAGGAGAGCCCGCTGTTGCGGGCTTTCTTGTAGGTGGAAGGTTACATTGACCCTGTAAGGGATCGGTCGTATACTTCCGCCCCAGCTTTGTCGCGGGGTGGAGCAGTCTGGTAGCTCGTCGGGCTCATAACCCGAAGGTCGTCGGTTCAAATCCGGCCCCCGCAACCAGTTTTAGCGGAGCCCCTTTTAAGGGGCTTTTTGTTAGCTGGACACTTTCAACGCCGCTGTTCGACGGCGTTTCAAGGATGGGCGTTTCGCCCATTTTTTTATTTTGCACAGCATGCACATACATGCACGAGGGGGTTCAGGTGTCGAGCAAGCTAGAAGAGTTGCAGGCCTTGCTGGCCCCGGTGGTCGTGGCCCTAGGCTATGAATGCTGGGGTATTGAGTTTTCGGCTCAAGGTCGCCACTCAATGTTGCGCGTTTATATCGATAAAGAGGGCGGCGTGCTGGTGGACGATTGTGCCATTGTCAGTCGTCAGATCAGCGGTGTCCTGGATGTTGAAGATCCAATCGCCGTTGAATACACCCTCGAAGTTTCCTCGCCAGGCATGGAACGCCCACTGTTCACTATTGATCAGTTTGCAAAATTTGCCGGTGAACAAGTGAAGATCAAGCTGCGATCTCCCTTTGAAGGGCGACGCAATTTTCAGGGCCTTCTGCGCGGTGTAGAAGAGCAGGACGTCGTGGTGCAGGTAGAAGACCATGAGTTCCTGTTGCCGATCGATATGATCGACAAGGCCAACATTATTCCCAGTTTTGACTGAGACGCGGATCCCGCGGATCCAATGGCTTGCGAAAGGCGAGGCGTACGATGAGCAAAGAAGTACTGCTGGTTGTTGAGTCGGTATCCAATGAAAAGGGCGTACCGGCAAACGTGATTTTTGAAGCGCTGGAGTTGGCCCTGGCCACTGCTACCAAAAAGCGTTTTGAAGACGAAGTTGATCTGCGTGTGGAAATCAACCGCCACACCGGTGCCTATGAGACTTTCCGTCGCTGGACGGTCGTCGAAGAAGCCGATCTTGATGATCCGGCCATTGAAACCTGGCCAAGCAAGGTTGCTGAAACGCATCCTGGTGCCAAGGTGGGTGATGTTGTCGAAGAAAAGATCGAATCGATCGAGTTCGGCCGTATTGCTGCACAGACCGCCAAGCAGGTCATCGTGCAGAAGGTTCGCGAAGCCGAGCGCGCTCAAGTCGTTGACGCCTATCGCGAGCGCCTGGGAGAAATCATCTCGGGTACTGTGAAAAAAGTTACCCGCGACAACGTGATCGTCGACCTGGGCAACAACGCCGAAGCGTTGCTGGCCCGTGAAGACATCATCTCTCGCGAAACCTTCCGTGTCGGCGTGCGTCTGCGTGCGCTGCTCAAGGAAATCCGCACCGAGAACCGCGGCCCTCAGCTGATCCTGTCGCGTACCGCGCCGGAAATGCTGATCGAACTGTTCCGTATCGAAGTGCCGGAAATCGCCGAAGGCCTGATCGAAGTCATGGCTGCGTCCCGGGACCCGGGTTCGCGCGCCAAGATCGCGGTCCGCTCCAAGGACAAACGCATCGACCCGCAGGGCGCTTGCATTGGTATGCGCGGTTCGCGCGTCCAGGCAGTGTCGGGCGAATTGGGCGGTGAGCGTGTGGACATCGTCCTGTGGGACGATAACCCGGCGCAGTTCGTGATCAACGCCATGTCGCCGGCTGAAGTGGCGGCAATTATCGTTGACGAAGATGCCCATGCAATGGACATCGCCGTTGGCGCAGACAATCTGGCTCAGGCCATTGGTCGTGGTGGTCAGAACGTGCGTCTGGCCAGCCAACTGACCGGCTGGACCCTGAACGTGATGACCGAATCGGACATCCAGGCTAAGCAGCAAACTGAAACCGGTGACATCCTGCGCAACTTTATCGACGAGTTGGAAGTCGACGAAGATCTGGCGCAGGTGCTGGTAGATGAAGGCTTCACCAGCCTGGAAGAGATTGCCTACGTACCGTTGGAAGAAATGCTCAACATCGACGGCTTTGACGAAGACACCGTCAACGAGCTTCGCGCTCGGGCCAAGGATCGTTTGTTGACTAAAGCCATCGCTACTGAGGAAAAGCTGGCAGACGCCCATCCGGCCGAAGACCTGCTCTCGCTTGAGGGTATGGACAAGGATTTGGCGATGGAACTGGCGGTGCGCGGCGTAATTACCCGCGAAGACCTGGCCGAGCAGTCTATTGACGATCTGCTCGACATCGACGGCATTGACGATGATCGTGCCGGCAAGTTGATCATGGCCGCCCGAGCCCATTGGTTCGAGTAATTAGGCGCGGCCTGAGGAGAGAAGTGCATGACGCAAGTCACGGTGAAACAACTGGCCGATGAGGTCAAAACACCGGTAGAGCGCCTGTTGCAGCAGATGCGTGAGGCAGGTCTGCCGCACACCGCCGCCGATGAAGGTGTGAGCGATAGTGAGAAGCAGTCTTTGCTGACTCACTTGAAGAGCAGCCACAAGGCGAAAGTGGAAGAACCGCGCAAGATTACATTGCAGCGCAAAACCACCAGCACCCTGCGTGTTGCTGGTAGCAAGAGCATTAGCGTTGAAGTGCGCAAGAAGAAAGTCTTCGTGCAGCGCAGCCCGGAAGAAATCGAAGCCGAGCGTAAACGCGAACTGGAAGAACGTCGTGCAGTAGAAAATGCTGCTCGCCAGAAGGCTGAAGAAGAAGCCAAGCGTCGCGCCGAAGAAGAAGCGCGTCGCCAGCCTGCTGCTGCGCAACCTGCTGCCACTGATGCAGTCGCGGCCCCTGCTGCGCCTGTAGAAGCTGTGCGTGAGGCCGCTCCGGTTGCCGCGGCACCAGCACCTGCTGCTGACGCTCGTAAACGCGACGAACCTCGTCGTCCGGACAAGCCACGTGCCGACGATAACAATCGTCGCGGTGGTGGTGGTGATGGCGAGCGCAAAAACGCTCCGCATCGCGCCTCGGTCAAAGAGAAAGCGCCTGCGCCACGCGTTGCGCCACGGACTACCGACGAAGAAAGCGATGGCTTCCGTCGTGGTGGTCGCGGCAAGGCCAAGCTGAAAAAACGCAACGCCCACGGTTTCCAGAGCCCAACCGGCCCTGTCGTGCGTGAAGTGAAGATCGGCGAGACCATCACTGTAGGCGACCTCGCCCAGCAGATGTCGGTCAAGGCAGCTGAAATCATCAAGTTCATGTTCAAGCTGGGCACCCCGGCCACCATCAACCAGGTACTGGACCAGGAAACTGCCCAACTGGTTGCGGAAGAGCTGGGCCACAAAGTGACCCTGGTCAGCGACACAGCCCTGGAAGATTCCCTGGCCGAGTCCCTGAAGTTTGAAGGTGAAGCCGTTTCCCGTGCACCAGTCGTGACCGTAATGGGCCACGTTGACCACGGTAAAACTTCCCTGCTCGACTACATTCGTCGTGCCAAGGTTGCAGCAGGTGAGGCTGGCGGTATTACCCAGCACATCGGCGCCTACCACGTTGAAACCGATCGCGGCATGGTGACGTTCCTCGACACTCCAGGTCACGCCGCGTTTACCGCGATGCGTGCCCGTGGTGCCAAGGCGACCGACATCGTGATCCTGGTGGTCGCAGCGGACGACGGCGTGATGCCACAAACCATCGAAGCCGTTCAGCATGCCAAGGCAGCTGGCGTACCGTTGGTGGTGGCAGTGAACAAAATCGACAAGCCGGGCGCTGATCTCGATCGCATCCGTAGCGAATTGTCGGTTCACGGCGTGACTTCTGAAGAGTGGGGTGGTGACACTCCATTCGTACCGGTCTCCGCGAAGATGGGTACTGGCGTTGACGAATTGCTTGAAGCCGTTCTGTTGCAAGCCGAAGTTCTGGAACTGACCGCTACTCCATCGGCTCCTGGCCGCGGTGTCGTGGTTGAGTCCCGCCTCGACAAGGGCCGTGGCCCGGTTGCGACCGTCCTGGTTCAAGACGGTACCCTGCGCCAAGGCGACATGGTGCTGGTCGGTTCGAACTACGGCCGTGTACGTGCCATGCTTGACGAGAACGGCAAGTCCATCAAGGAAGCTGGTCCGGCCATCCCTGTCGAGATTCTCGGCCTGGACGGTACCCCGGACGCTGGCGACGAGATGAGCGTGGTTGCCG
This sequence comes from Pseudomonas sp. FG86, assembly GCF_057808775.1. NCBI lineage: Bacteria > Pseudomonadati > Pseudomonadota > Gammaproteobacteria > Pseudomonadales > Pseudomonadaceae > Pseudomonas > Pseudomonas sp. FG86. The sequence continues at coordinate 76,022 of NZ_JBMDIS010000014.1, forward strand.
ACGAGAAGAAAGCCCGTGAAGTGGCTCTGTTCCGTCAAGGCAAGTTCCGCGAAGTCAAGTTGGCCCGTGCTCACGCCGGCAAGCTGGAAAACATCTTCGAGAACATGGGGCAGGAAGAGAAGAAGACGCTTAACATCGTCCTCAAATCTGACGTTCGTGGTTCCCTCGAAGCGTTGAACGGCGCCTTGAACGGCCTGGGTAACGACGAAGTGCAAGTGCGTGTTGTTGGTGGCGGTGTTGGTGGTATCACCGAATCCGACGCTAACCTGGCACTGGCTTCCAACGCTGTACTGTTCGGCTTCAACGTGCGTGCCGATGCTGGCGCTCGCAAGATCGTCGAGCAGGAAGGCCTGGACATGCGTTACTACAACGTCATCTACGACATCATCGAAGACGTCAAGAAAGCCCTTACCGGCATGCTTGGCAGCGACGTCCGGGAAAATATCCTGGGTGTTGCCGAAGTACGTGACGTGTTCCGTTCGCCGAAATTTGGCGCGATCGCCGGCTGTATGGTTATCGAAGGCACCGTTTACCGTAACCGTCCAATCCGTGTACTGCGTGAAGACATCGTTATCTTCGAAGGCGAGCTGGAATCCCTGCGCCGCTTCAAGGATGACGCTTCTGAAGTACGTGCCGGCATGGAGTGCGGTATCGGCGTCAAGAGCTATAACGACGTCAAGGTTGGCGACAAGATCGAAGTTTTCGAGAAGGTTCAGGTTGCTCGCAGCCTCTAACTCGCGCACTTCAAGGGCCACGCCGCGTGTGGGCATGCAAATGCCCCGCGCCGCGTCCGGACTCTAAACGCAACGCCCGGTCTGGCTTTTGTCAGGCCGGGCGTTTGCCGCTTTCAGACCCCACGGATTTCACCGTGTGGCAGTAACAGGTAACAAGACATGGCAAAAGAATACAGCCGTACCCAACGTATCGGCGATCAGATGCAGCGCGAGCTGGCTCAACTGATCCGTCGCGAAGTCAAAGACCCGCGCGTTGGCCTGGTCACTATCACTGCCGTTGAAGTGAGCCGTGACGTGGGTCACGCCAAGATCTTCATCACCGTGATGGGCCAGGACAGCAGCGAAGAAATCGCGCAAAGCATCAAGGTGCTCAACGCTGCCGCCGGCTTCCTGCGTATGCAGCTTGCCCGTGAGATGAAGCTGCGCAGCGTGCCTCAGTTGCACTTCCACTACGACGAAAGCGTCGTGCGGGGTGCGCACCTGTCGGCACTGATCGAGCGCGCAGTGGCTGAAGATAATCAGCACCCGTCCACACCTGAAGACGCCAAGGAGTAAGCGGTGGCTCAGGTTAAACGTATCCGTCGCAATGTCAGTGGCATCATTCTGCTCGACAAACCCATTGGCTTTACCTCCAATGCCGCGTTGCAGAAGGTCCGCTGGCTGCTCAATGCCGAAAAGGCCGGGCACACGGGCAGCCTCGATCCCCTGGCCACCGGCGTGCTGCCGTTGTGCTTTGGCGAGGCCACCAAGTTCTCGCAATACCTGCTCGACTCCGACAAGGGTTACGAAACCCTGATGCAACTGGGCAAGACCACTACCACGGCCGATGCCGAAGGTGATGTTCTGCAGGTTCGCGACGTGACCGTTGGTCGTGCTGATATCGAAGCTGTTTTACCCGCTTTTCGCGGGCAAATCAGTCAGATACCGCCGATGTACTCGGCTCTCAAGCGGGATGGGCAGCCTCTTTACAAGCTGGCACGTGCGGGCGAAGTAGTGGAGCGCGAACCGCGTTCTGTTACTATTGCGCGCTTGGAATTGCTCGCCTGTGAAGGCGACACCGCCCGCTTGGCGGTGGACTGCAGCAAAGGCACCTATATCCGGACCCTGGTGGAAGATATTGGTGAGAAGCTCGGTTGCGGCGCGTACGTTGCAGAGCTGCGACGCACACAGGCCGGACCTTTCAGCCTGGCCCAAACGGTCACGCTGGAAGAGTTGGAGGCGGTGCATGCCGAAGGCGGCAACGAGGCGGTTGATCGCTTCCTGATGCCATCGGACAGCGGTTTGCTTGATTGGCCATTGCTGCACTTCTCGGAGCACAGCGCGTTCTATTGGCTCAATGGCCAGCCGGTACGTGCCCCGGATGCCCCGAAATTTGGCATGGTGCGAGTACAGGATCATAACGGTCGCTTTATCGGTATCGGTGAAGTGAGCGAAGACGGGCGCATCGCGCCGCGTCGACTGATTCGGTCAGAATGACCGAACGAGTGTGGCTGTTAACAGGCACGGTCAACACTCATTTTTAGATACAGGGATTTGTCCCTGGCCTGTTGAAACTGCCCTTTGGGCAGTTTCCTGAAAAAAGGATTGCCTCATGGCTCTCGACGTTCAAGAAAAAGCACAAATCGTAGCTGACTATCAGCAAGCTGTTGGTGACACTGGTTCGCCAGAAGTGCAAGTTGCACTGCTGACCCACAACATCAACAAGCTGCAAGGTCACTTCAAGGCCAACGGTAAAGATCACCACTCCCGTCGTGGTCTGATCCGCATGGTAAACCAGCGCCGTAAGCTGCTGGACTACCTGAAAGGCAAGGATCTGGGTCGTTATCAGGCTCTGATCGGTCGCCTGGGTCTGCGTCGCTAATCAGCGATTGCGCTAGAGGTTGGTTGTCTGCCGTGTGTCAGTGGGATTCCCGCTGGCTCATGGCAGGCTCCCAGCCTCAAGTTTTATCTGGATACACGTTTTACCCCTGGACAACGGTTGGGCCGACTCCCGACATTGCCCAAGAATTTCGTAAGAAGACAAGTTCCCCAAGAGCCACAAAGAAGGTAGGACACCGTGAACCCGGTTATCAAAAAATTCCAGTTCGGTCAGTCGACCGTTACCCTCGAGACAGGCCGTATCGCCCGTCAAGCTTCCGGCGCAGTGCTGGTTACCGTTGACGACGACGTCACCGTATTGGTGACCGTTGTAGGTGCCAAGCAAGCCGATCCAGGCAAGGGTTTCTTCCCTCTGTCTGTCCACTACCAGGAAAAGACTTACGCTGCCGGTAAGATCCCTGGCGGTTTCTTCAAGCGCGAAGGCCGTCCTTCCGAGAAAGAAACCCTGACTTCCCGACTGATCGACCGTCCGATCCGTCCGCTGTTCCCAGAAGGCTTCATGAACGAAGTGCAGGTTGTCTGCACCGTCGTTTCCACCAGCAAGAAAACCGATCCGGACATCGCTGCGATGATCGGTACTTCGGCTGCCCTGGCCATCTCCGGTATTCCTTTCGATGGCCCGATCGGCGCTGCCCGCGTTGCCTTCCACGAAAGCACCGGCTACCTGCTGAACCCGACTTACGAGCAACTGAAAGCTTCGAGCCTGGACATGGTCGTTGCCGGTACTTCGGAAGCCGTGTTGATGGTTGAATCGGAAGCCAAAGAGCTGACCGAAGACCAGATGCTGGGCGCGGTACTGTTTGCTCACGACGAGTTCCAGGTCGTGATCAACGCCGTTAAAGAACTGGCCGCCGAAGCTGCCAAGCCAACCTGGACCTGGGCTGCTGCCCCGGAAGCCACCGAACTGCTGGGCGTTATCCGTGCCGAGTTCGGCGAAGCGATCTCCCAGGCCTACACCATCACCATCAAGGCCGACCGTTACGCTCGCCTGGGTGAGCTGAAGGATCAGGTTGTTGCCAAGCTGTCCGGCGAAGAAGGCCAGCCTTCCGCCAGCGACGTCAAGGCTGCATTCGGTGAAATCGAATACCGCACCGTTCGCGAGAACATCGTTAACGGCAAGCCACGTATCGACGGCCGTGACACTCGCACCGTGCGTCCGCTGAACATCGAAGTCGGCGTTCTGCCGAAGACTCACGGTTCGGCGTTGTTCACTCGTGGTGAAACCCAAGCGCTGGTTGTTGCGACCCTGGGTACTGCCCGTGACGCACAGCTGCTGGACACCCTGGAAGGCGAGAAAAAAGACCCGTTCATGCTGCACTACAACTTCCCTCCGTTCTCGGTGGGCGAGTGTGGTCGCATGGGCGGTGCAGGTCGTCGCGAAATCGGTCACGGCCGTCTGGCCCGCCGTTCGGTTCAGGCCATGCTGCCTGCTGCTGACGTGTTCCCGTACACCATCCGTGTGGTGTCGGAAATCACCGAGTCCAACGGTTCCAGCTCCATGGCTTCCGTTTGCGGTGCTTCCCTGGCGCTGATGGACGCTGGTGTGCCGATGAAGGCACCGGTTGCCGGTATCGCCATGGGCCTGGTTAAAGAAGGCGAGAAGTTCGCCATCCTGACCGACATCCTGGGTGACGAAGACCACCTGGGCGACATGGACTTCAAAGTCGCTGGTACCGCTAAAGGTGTTACCGCGCTGCAGATGGACATCAAGATCAAGGGCATCACCGAAGAGATCATGGAGATCGCCCTGGGCCAAGCCCTGGAAGCGCGCCTGAACATCCTCGGTCAGATGAACCAGATCATTGGTCAGTCCCGTACCGAGCTGTCGGAAAACGCTCCGACCATGATCGCGATGAAAATCGACACCGACAAAATCCGTGATGTTATCGGTAAAGGCGGCGCGACCATCCGTGCGATCTGTGAAGAGACCAAGGCTTCGATCGACATCGAAGACGACGGCTCGATCAAGATCTTCGGCGAAACCAAGGAAGCTGCAGAGGCCGCGCGTCAGCGCGTTCTGGGCATCACCGCGGAAGCCGAGATCGGCAAGATCTATGTCGGTAAAGTTGAACGCATCGTCGACTTCGGCGCATTCGTCAACATCCTGCCGGGCAAAGACGGTCTGGTTCACATCTCCATGCTGAGCGACGCTCGTGTTGAGAAAGTGACCGACATTCTGAAAGAAGGCCAGGAAGTGGAAGTGCTGGTACTGGACGTGGACAACCGCGGCCGTATCAAGCTGTCCATCAAGGATGTAGCAGCAGCCAAGGCTTCGGGCGTTTAATCACCCGCAGGTTTCACGCTGAAAAAAGGGACTCTTCGGAGTCCTTTTTTTATGGGGGCGGAAAAAGCCCGAAAAATCAGTTGTTTAATCCAAGCCAAAAAACCGCAACTTGCACGCAGGCACGACGCGGTTCATGCAAGTTGCACGATTCCGAAAAGATGGGTATTTGTTAATGCATTGTTTTTAAAGGGTTTTTATCTGAATTTCGACTTGGCACAGTGCCTGCAATATCCCTGTTAACGCTGCAGCATCAAGGTCCACACGCTGCAGACTTTTAATAAAACAGGAGTTACTCGTATGAAGAAGTTCGCTCTCGCTACTGCTACCGCTTTGACACTGGCTATGACCAACGTTGCTTTCGCTCAAACGTCTCAAGCGCCGATGACACTGGCTGCTGGCGAAGTGACTAAGGCCAAGGAGTCCACCTCGGATACCTGGATCACCACCAAAGTTAAAGCTGACCTGCTGACCGAAAAAGGCATCCCAGGTTCGGACATCAAGGTTGAGACCAACAAAGGTGTGGTTTCCCTGTCGTCGACCGTTGCCATCTCTGACTCTCAGAAAGCGACTGCTGTAGCGATCACCAAGAAAATCAAAGGCGTAACTGCTGTTTCGGCTGATGGCCTGTTGGCCGGCGGCGCTACCAAAGCAGACAATATCGACAAAACCAAGGGCGCAGCCGCTGATGCCAAAGGCGCAACCAGCGACACTTGGATCACCACCAAAGTGAAGGCTGACCTGGTTACTGAGAAAGGCATTCCTGGCACAGACATCAAAGTCGAAACCAACAAAGGCGTGGTTTCCCTGTCTTCGACGACTGCTGTGACTGAATCGCAGAAAGCCACTGCTGTTGCGATCACCAAGAAAATCAAAGGCGTTAAAGCAGTATCGGCTGATGGCTTGAAAGCCGAGTAACGCTCAACCCATCGCCTGAACTAGGCGCGGCGGCAACGAGTGAGCCAGTTATCCACTCAATGCACCTCACGTGTTCATGCGACCGGCCACAAGGAAGTGGTCATTACAGGCCCCGGCATTCGTGTCGGGGCCTGTTCTATTGTGGAGGGTTACTCGGCATCCAGATGCATTGGTGTGATCACTCGACCGTCTTTCTCGGCCTGGCCCAGATTGGCGTCGATGAAGTACACCCGGTCATCTTCCAGTTGCCCTTTGTCTACCAGGTAATCCTTGATGGTGCTGGCCCGGTCCTGGCCCAGCTGACGTAGCAATACATCACTGCCGCTCCAGAACTTGATCAAGCCGTCCTTCAGCTTCGCCGTGCGCTCATCGCGGCTGAGGTCTTTCCATTCCGCAGGTGGCTGCTGTTTCAAGCGAGTGCGATAGATACCTTCGAGCAGCGGGGCTTTCTCGCTTTCCGGAACCTCCAGCAGGGAGGCCTGGGCTGGAACCTTCTCGCCGCGACGCTGCAGCATCTTGTAGTAGTTGTACTGGTATTCACGTTCCAGTCGCTCCTGGGCCAGTAAGGGGCCGTCACTGCTGGCCGCCGCTGTGCCTTCGATTTCCAGGCGCAGGGCTGGGCGTTCCTTCAGCGCCTTGGCCAGATTGTTCAATGCGCCCTCAGCCTCTTTGCTCAATTCACTCGAGCCGGCGGCGAACGACACGTTACCCAAGTCTTCCGAACCTCCACCGGTAATCAATCCGCCGATGAATTTGAACGGTGCACTCGCCGCGCGCACCACCAGGTTACGCAGGGTCTGCCACACGATCGGCATCACGCTGAATTGCGGGTTGTTCAAGTCACCACTGATGGGCAGTTCGATGGAGATCTTGCCATCGCTGTCTTTAAGCAAGGCAATCGCCAGGCGAATCGGCAAATCCACGGCATCGGCGCTGTCGACCTTTTCACCCAGCTGCAATTGCTCGACCACCACTTTGTTCTCGGCCTTCAACTGGCCCTTGGTGATCACGTAATGCAGGTCGAGGTTGAGACGGCCCTTGCGGATCCGGAAACCGGCGAACTTGCCCGAGTAGGGGGTCAGGGTGGTCAGCTCGACACGTTTGAAACTGGTGGCGATATCCAGCGCTGCCATGGGGTCGAATGGGTTCACGCTGCCTTTGATGGTCACTGGCGCGTAGCGGTCCACCTTGCCCTTGATGTCGACGTTGGCCGGTTTGGCCTGGCGACTGTCGATGGTGCCGATCTGCCCGTTGAGCTGTTGTATTGCGGTCGCAAAGTTGGGCGTGAGGCTGAAGTCGGCGAAGTTGGCCGAGCCGTCGTTGATCGCAATCTGCCCGATATGGATACCCAGGGGCTTATCTTGGCTGGCCGCAGGCTTGGCCGCCGCTTTGGCGCCGCTGTCGGCTGGCTGGGGAATCAACAGGTCGTCCACGTTGGTGGTGCGGTCATCGTTGATCATGAAGCGTGCATACGGCTGCTGCAGGTTGACCTTGTCGATCGACAGGCTGTCGCCATGCTGGTAGTTCAGGCCTTCCAGCACCAGGCGTTGCCACTTGAGGAAGTCACGGGTCTTGAGGGTGTCCAGGGTGTGCAACTGGTCCACCTGGGCCCGGCCGGTTACCTGGAGCTTAAGTGGGTCTGTGCTTTTGAGGTTCACATCCAGGTTACTGCCGAGCATGCCGCTACGCAGTTCCAGACGAATAAACGGGCTGATATAGGATTGGGCGACCCGCAGGTCGATGTCCTGGGTATTCACTTTCAGCTTGGCACTGACGGGGTTGAGGTTGACCTCGCCGGTTGCCTGGATCTTGCCCTGTTTGCCCAGGCCGCTTTCGATCTTGAGGGTGAAGGGGCTTTGGTTGAGGCTATCGAAGTTCTGCATATCGACATTCAACGGCCCCAGCTCCAGCGCGACGACCGGTTTAGCCTGCCGGTCAGCCAGGTGCACCTGGTAGTTGCGCAGTTGCATATCCTTGAGCAGCACTTGCCAGGGTTTGCTGGGCGCTGCCGGTGCAGGTTTTGGCGAGTCGGCAGTGGCCGGTGCGCTGGCCTGTTCCGGTGCCTTGGCCGGTTTGCCTGGTTGGCTGGCGAATAGTTTTTGCCAGTCCAATTGCCCATCGGCTTCGCGGGCGGCCCAGGTTTCCAGCTTGTTGCTGCGGATCTTGCCGACCACCACTTGCTGCTTGGCCAGGTCCACTGTTGTTTCGCTGATGTCCAGGCGCTCCAAGCGTACCAGTGGGCGGCCATCCGGCGCCTTGATGGCAAAAGGCGCGATGCTCGCGGCCGTGTTGTTCAGGTTCAGCGCAGTCTCATTGGCCAGGCTGAATGTGTAGTCGGTACTGAAGTTGAGCACACCGTCCTCAAGCACCAGTGGCAGTGCATCCCGCACATACGGCCACCAGGCTTTCATCTTGCCGTCGGTGACCTTCAATGTGCCTTTGGAGGTGATCGGCACCAGGCTGAAATTGCCTTTCCAGTCGATCTGCCCACCCTGGGGGCCCGCGGCCACGAGGGTCATGTCGGCGTTGTCTTCCGGCAGCGTGCTGAGGTTTTTCAGCTCGAAGTCGAGTTTGTCATAGAGGAACTCGATGGGCTCGCTGGGGCGCAGGTCTTCGAAATGTAAATAGCCGCCGGCCAGCTTGATGTTGTCGATACGCAACGGGAACGGTTTGGCGTTGGGATCGGCCGGGGTTGGCTCGCTGGGCGGCAACTTGAACAGTTGCGCGAGGTTCAGTTGGCCGGATTTGTCGAACAGCAGCTCGGTCTTGGGCTTGTCGAGTTGCACATCCGCCAAGTGCACGGCGCGGGTCCACAGGCTGTCGAGCTGCAGGTTGGCATACAGCCGCTCGAAACCGACCTGTTCCTTGCCTGGATCGCCGATTTGCAGGCCCCACACGGTCAGCTCCAGGCTGAACGGGTTGAGCTCGATGCGTTCGATGCGGGCTGGCACCGTGGCGTAGTTGGCCAGTTGTTGATTGGCTATGCGGAGGGCGATGCCGGGCAAAATCAGAAAGCCCAGCAAGCTGTACAGGGCTACGGCAGTCAACAAGGCGCCAGCGGCGCGAATCAATCCTTTGGGCATGGGGGCGGCGCCATCTATGTCGAACAGGAGTGCCTTGGAGTATGGCACGGGTTTTCGGTTCCGAAGAGCCAGTCCTTTTGCGATAAGTCCTATAACTGCAGGATCATTGTCTTCAGCGGTGGCTGTTGGTCTTGCGAAGGAAAATCGGCGCCGGGCGCCATGATGCGCCAGTCGCGTACCGGGCGCCCCGCTTTCTCGGCGCAACGCAGTACCTGGTCACGCCAATCGTCCATGCTCACTTTTGCCAGGTTGTTACAGCAGATCAGTACGCCGTTGTCGGCGGTTGCCAGCAATGCCGGCTTGAGCAGGCTCTGGTAGTCACGCAGCAGGTCGACGGTGCCGAAGGCGCTCTTGGCCCAGGCGGGCGGGTCGAGTAACACCAGGTCGTATTGACGTTGCTCCAGGCGCGGATAGCTCGGCAGCTTTTGCCCGCGACGCTGAGCGATCGGCAGGCCGGCCAGTTGGCGAATCGCCGGGAAGTAATCGGACTGCACAAATTCCATGGTGGGTAATTGCGGATTCAACAGGCCGTTCTCACGACCGACCGCCAGGTTACCTTCGGCAAAGTCCAGGTTGCACACCTCACGTGCGCCACCGGCGGCGGCACTCAGGCCGACCCCACACGTATAGGCAAACAGGTTCAGTACACTTTTGCCGGCGCTGTGGGCCTTGACCCAACCGCGAGTGTTGCGCAGGTCGAGGAACAGCAGAGGGTCCTGCCCGACATGGCGCCCGCGCACGCGGTAGTTGAGGCCCCATTCGTGGCCGACCAGGTCTTCCAGCGCCGCAGGCTCGGCGCGGTATACCGTGTCTTCGCGGTCGATGCGCGAGTTGCCACGCGAGCGGTCGTTGTACACCAGCAGCAATTCCAGGCCCATGTACTGGTTGATCAGCCGGTGCAGGTCCAGCAGGTCGTGGGTGTCCAGCGCCTGGTGGAAGCTTTGTACCAGCAACTGCGGGCCGTAGCGGTCGATCGTCAGGCCGCCGGCGCCTTCCTGGCTACCATGGAACAGCCGATAGCAATCGGTGCCCTGGGCATGCAGTTCGTTGATCAGGTCCTGGCGTCGATCGAGGGCGGCGCGCAGCGCCTGGTTCAGGGGAGACATGGAGCGCGCCTTGCTTTAGGTAATTGTGGGCAATGAGGGCGCGGAGTCTAACAGCTATGGGCCGCGGGCTACATCAGCCCCATCCGCCGATGGGCGCGTTGGACCGAACCATTGCGCATCGCCCAACGCAACAAGGGCGCGCTACGCTTGACCCCGGCGCGGATCATCTGGCGCTGCAGCGGACTTTGGTGGTGTTCGAGCATGGCGCTGGCCCAGTCCGGCAACAGGTCGATCCCGGCCTGCATCATCAACGCGCCAAAGGGTTTGGCCAGGTGGCTGGGTGCGGGCGCATTGAGCAGCAGGCGCAGCACTTCGCGGCTGCGCTCGTCGCACAGCAGTTGTGGGCGAACACGTGCCAGATAATCCGAGACTTCCTGCCGGGAGCGCGGAACCTGCCGGGCACCCAGGCGTTCGGCCACCAGGGCGATTTCGCTGTAGTAGCGATCCTGGTCCCGCCCCGACAGCTGCGGATTGCGATACCGCAAGTGGGCGGCGAGAAAGTTGCTGACTTCCGCTACGTGTACCCAGGTCAGCAACTCCGGATCGCTGGCCGCGTAAGGCCGTCCGTCCGGGGCGTGCCCGACGACCTGCAGGTGAATGGTGCGCACTTTCTCGATCAGCCACTCGGCGTCTTTGCGCGAGCCGAATGTGGTGCCGGAGATGAATTGCGAAGTACGGCGTAAACGCCCGAGCATGTCCTGGCGAAAATTCGAATGGTCCCACACGCCGGCCAGGGCCAGGGGGTGCAGGGCTTGCAGCATCAAGGCGCTGATGCCGCCGATGAGCATGCTGCTGAAGTCGCCATGGACTTGCCAACTGACCGAGTCCGGGCCGAACAGGCCGGGATCGCCCTTGGGGTTTTCCAGGTCCAGTTGGCCCAGCGACAAGCCGGTGAGGCTCATCAACTGGGTTTCTATACGGCTGCGGATAAATTCCATGGCGACTCGGATTTCCTAGCGGTTCAGGCGTTTGTCGATCAAACCGTCGACCACGCTCGGGTCGGCCAGGGTCGATGTATCGCCCAGGCTGTCCAGTTCATTGCAGGCGATCTTACGCAGAATCCGCCGCATGATCTTGCCGGAACGGGTTTTCGGCAGGGCAGGCGCCCATTGGATCAGCTCTGGCTTGGCAAAGCTGCCGATTTCTTTGCTGACCAGGTCCAGCAGGTGCTTTTTCAGCGCATCGCTGGGTTCGACACCATTCATCGGGGTCACAAAGGCATAGATACCTTGGCCTTTGACGTCATGTGGGTAGCCCACCACGGCCGCTTCGGCGACCTGGTCATGCAGCACCAGCGCGCTTTCTACTTCGGCTGTGCCGATGCGGTGGCCGGAGACGTTGATCACGTCGTCGATGCGCCCGGTGATCCAGTAGTCACCGTCTTCATCGCGGCGTGCGCCATCACCGGTGAAGTAATAGCCGGGGTAGGGTTTGAAATAAGTGTCGATCATGCGCTGTGGGTCACCGTAGACACTGCGAATCTGCCCCGGCCAACTGGCCTTGATCGCGAGCACGCCGCTGCCGGCACCGCTGAATGCCTTGCCTTGTTCATCGAGCAGCACGGGTTGTACGCCAAACATCGGCTGGGTGGCACACCCGGGTTTGATCCGCTGGGCGCTGACCAACGGGCTGAGCATGATGCCGCCGGTTTCGGTCTGCCACCAGGTATCCACAATGGGGCAGCGCTGCTCGCCGACTGCATTGAAGTACCAGTCCCAGGCTTCCGGGTTGATCGGTTCCCCGACGCTGCCCAACAGGCGCAGGCTGGCGCGGGAGGTATTCTCAAGCGGGCCATGGCCTTCACGCATCAAGGCGCGCAGCGCGGTTGGCGCGGTGTAGAAGATATTGACCTGGTGCTTGTCGATCACCTGCCAGAAGCGTGAGCTGTCCGGGTAACTCGGCACACCTTCGAACATCAGCGAGGTGGCGCCATTGGCCAACGGGCCATACACGATATAGCTATGACCGGTGACCCAGCCCACATCCGCGGTGCACCAGAACACCTCGCCATCGCGATAATCGAGCACGTACTTGAAGGTCATTGCCGCTTGCAGCAGGTAGCCGCCGGTGGTGTGCAGCACGCCCTTGGGTTTGCCGGTGCTGCCGGAGGTGTAGAGGATAAACAGCGGGGCCTCGGCGTCCATCGGCTCGGGCGGGCAATCATCGCTCGCGGTGTCCAGGGCTTGCCGGTACTTGAGGTCGCGGCCTTCGCTCCAGTTCACGGCAGCCCCGGTACGCTCCACCACCAGTACCGTGCTGACATTCGGGCAATTGGCCAGGGCTTTGTCGACATTCTGTTTCAGTGCCACGGGCTTGCCGCCGCGCACGCCTTCATCGGCGGTGATGACCGTGCGGCAATCGGCGTCGAGAATACGGTCGCGCAGGGCATCCGGCGAGAAACCACCAAACACCACCGAATGCACCGCCCCGATGCGCGTACAGGCCAGCATGGCGTAGGCCGCTTCCGGAATCATGGGCATGTAGATGCACACGCGGTCGCCTTTCTTCACGCCACGGCTTTTCAGCACATTGGCCAGGCGGCAGACGTGTTGATGCAGTTGACGGTAGGTGATCTTGACGGACTTGGTCGGGTCATCGCCTTCCCAGATAAAGGCGGGCTGCTCGGCGCGTTGCGCCAAGTGACGGTCGATGCAGTTATAGCTCACGTTCAGTTGGCCGCCGGCAAACCATTGGGCGGCGCCGGTGTTGATATCGCAGTGCTGGACCGTGTGCCACGGCTTCATCCAGTCGAGAAACGCCTTGGCCTGCTCGGCCCAGAAGGTGTCTGGCTGTTCGATGGATTGGCGATAGAGGCGTTGGTAGTCCTCTTGACTGAGTTGCGCAGCCTGGCGGACGGCATCGGCGCTGGGAAAGGTGCTGATATCGAACATGAGCGCTCCTTATTCTTGTTTTGGCGACAAGTCATAAAGATGCACCCTGTGGGGGGAGGGTTCAAGGCCAACGTCCAAACGGACGTTGACCCTGTCGTACCGGTATCAGCCGCGGTGACGACCGCGGAAATAGTTGATCAGGCCCTGGGTCGAAGCATCTTCGGCGCTGGTTTCTTCGGCACCGGTCAGGCGGTTGTAGACGCCTTTGCCCAGCTCCTTGCCCAGCTCAACGCCCCATTGGTCAAAGGCGTTGATGCCCCAGATCACGCTCTGCACGAACACCTTGTGTTCATACATCGCCACCAGCGCGCCCAAGCGACGGGGGCTAATGCGCTCGACCACCAAGGTGTTGCTCGGACGGTTCCCGGGGATCACCTTGTGCGGGGCCAGCTTCTGCACGTCGTCTTCCGGGATGCCCTTGTCGCGCAGCTCGGCTTCGGCTTCGCTGCGGGTCTTGCCGAGCATCAGCGCCTGGCTCTGGGACAGGCAGTTGGCATACAGCCACTGATGGTGGTCGGACACAGGGTTGAAGCTGACGATCGGCACGATGAAGTCGGCCGGGATCAGTTGGGTCCCTTGGTGCAGCAACTGGTGATAGGCGTGCTGACCGTTGCAGCCGACGCCGCCCCAGATGACGGGGCCGGTATCGGTGGACACGGGCGTGCCGTCCTGGCGCACGCTCTTGCCGTTGGATTCCATGTCCAACTGTTGCAAGTGTTTGGTGATATTGCGCAGGTAATGGTCGTACGGCAGGATCGCATGGCTCTGCGCACCCCAGAAGTTGCCATACCACACGCCGAGCAAGCCCAGCAGCACTGGCATGTTGGCCTCGAACGGCGCGTTCTGGAAATGCTGGTCCATGGTGTAGGCACCGGACAGCAGCTCCTTGAAGTTGGACATGCCGATGGCCAATGCGATTGGCAAGCCGATGGCCGACCACAGCGAGTAGCGACCGCCGACCCAGTCCCACATCGGGAAGATGTTTTCTTCGCGGATACCGAAGGCCACGGCTGCCGCGTTGTTGCTTGATACGGCGATAAAGTGGCGGTACAGCTCCGCTTCCGAGCCACCCTGGGCCAGGTACCAGGCACGGGCGGCCTGGGCGTTCTTCAGGGTTTCCAGGGTGTTGAACGATTTCGACGAGACGATGAACAACGTGGTCTCGGCGCGCAGCTTCATGGTCAGCTCATGGAACTCGCTGCCGTCGATGTTCGCCAGGTAATGGCAGCGCACGCCTTTATGGGCATAGGACAACAGTGCCTCGGAGACCAGCTCCGGGCCGAGGAAGGAGCCGCCGATGCCGATGTTCACCACGTCGGTGATCGGCTTCTCGGTGTAGCCACGCCATAGGCCGTCATGGATGCGGCCAACCAGGTCAGTGATCTGGTTCAGCACCTTGTGCACGTCCGGCATGATGTTCACACCGTTGACCGACAACTTGTCACCCACCGGGCGGCGCAGTGCCGTGTGCAGGGCAGGGCGACCTTCCGAGGAGTTGACCGGCTCGCCAGCGTACAGCGCGTCAATGGCGGCCTTGAGGTCGACTTCCTTGGCCAGCGCCACGAGCAGGTCGCGGGTTTCGCTGGTGATCAGGTTTTTCGAGTAATCGAGGAAAAGTCCGCAGCTGCTCAAGGTGAACTGGGAAAAACGCTGAGGATCGGCATTGAACGCTTCGCGCATGCTGAAATCCTGCATGGCTTGGCGGTGTTGATTGAGCGCTTGCCAGGCGGGCAGAGCGGTAACGTCATGAGGAGTGCGGTAGTACGCCATCGCTGCGGGTTTCCTTTTATTACGGGGACTGCCTTTAGGACATTTCAAAGCCCGGAACGTCCAGTCTTTTATCAAGGGCTGGGTGCCGGACAGCGCTAACCATAGCGCAGGGCGATTACATTAAACCTAGCGTGTCGATATGTCTTGGCTTTGTCTGCGCTGTGGCCGGTACTTTTTTATACCGGCACATCAGGCAGGGTCGCAGGCGGGGTGTCGAGAGGGGGTCAGGCGAGGTTCAGGTGCAGGTTATCGATGAGGCGCGTGGCCCCCAGATAAGCCGCTACCAGGATCACCACGTCGCGATCTTCGGCCGTGGCCGGGCGCAGGTGCACGCCTTGGCGCACTTCGAGGTAATCCAGGCGCAACCCGGCGGCTTCGATCTGCTGGACCTGTTCGGCACGCAGTTTGGCGAAGTCGCGGTCACCGCCTTTGATGGCGGCGGCAATCTGGCTGAGGCTGCGGTACAACACCGGCGCGACCGCGCGTTGGGCTTCGGTGAGGTAGCCGTTGCGCGAGGACAGCGCCAGGCCATCTTCGGCGCGGACGGTAGGCTCGCCGATGATCTGGATCGGCATGTTCAGGTCATGGACCATGGCGCGGATCACGGCCAGTTGCTGATAGTCCTTCTGCCCGAACACAGCCATGTCCGGCTGGACCATGTTGAACAGCTTGCTGACTACCGTGGCCACTCCTTCAAAGTGACCGGGACGGCTGGCACCGCACAGGCCTTCAGACAGTTGCGGGACACTGACGCGGGTCTGGCCGGCCATGCCGTCGGGGTACATTTCCTCGACAGTGGGGGCGAACAGCAGGTTGCAGCCGGCTTGCAGGAGCTTTTCCTGGTCTGCGGCGAGGGTGCGCGGGTACTTGTCGAGGTCTTCGCCGGCGCCGAACTGCAGCGGATTGACGAAGATGCTGGCGACCACGAAGTCCGCCTGCTGGGCGGCCTTGGCCACCAGGGTGGCGTGGCCGCTGTGCAGGTTGCCCATGGTGGGCACGAAGCCGATGCGTTTGCCGGCGTTGCGGGCATGGGCCACGGCGGCCCGCAGTTCACGTATGGTTTTTACCGTGTTCATGCAGAAAACCCGTGTTCGGCACCTGGGAAGGTCACGCCCTTGACTTCAGCGACGTAGGCGCTCAAAGCGGCGTGGATACTGTCCTGGCCAATCATGAAGTTCTTCACGAACTTCGGCACACGGCCAGTCATCGACAGGCCGAGCATGTCGTGCAGCACCAGGACCTGACCGTCGGTGGCGGAACCGGCACCAATGCCGATCACCGGGACTTTAACGGCGTGGGTGATTTCCGCCGCCAATTCGCTGGGAATGCATTCGAGCAGGATCATTGCGGCGCCCGCTTGCTCCAGGGCGATGGCATCGGCACGCATCTGGCGCGCCTGGGCCTCATTACGGCCTTGTACCTTATAGCCACCCAGGATATTCACGGACTGCGGCGTCAGGCCCATGTGTGCGCACACAGGAACACCCCGTTCAGCCAGCAGGCGGATCGATTCGGCGAGCCAGACGGCCCCTTCCACCTTGATCATGTGCGCGCCGGCTTGCATCAGTTTGCCGGCGTTCTGGAAGGTCTGTTCGAGGGTGGCGTAACCCATGAACGGCAGGTCGGCGATGATGAAGGCGCCGTCGTTACCGCGCTTGACGCTGGCGGTGTGGTAGGCGAGCTCATCGGTGGTAACGGGCAGGGTGCTGTCATTCCCTTGAAGAACCATGCCCAGGGAGTCGCCCACCAATAACACTTCGACACCTGCCTGGCAGCTGGCGTGGGCGAAGGTAGCGTCATAGCAGGTCAGCATGGTGATTTTTTCACCTTTGAGCTTGAGGCTCTGCAAGGTGGTCAGGGTAATGTCTGGCATGAAAAGGGTCCTCGTTCAGGCGCTTGGAAACAGCGAGTAACGCGCGTGAGTCTTTGTTTATACAGGCGCACTGTCTTGAAAGCAGTGCTTATATGGCCTGGATTGCGCCCTTTAGCGCCGGGTTGGCGGCAGCGGGACGCCTATAGTCGTGAGGAGGACACGGGAAGTCAATTGGATGTGTTACCGCATTGTTACGACCGCGATGTTACCGCTGTTACTGACGCGATTGCAGGTGCGAGGGTGCTCGTGAAGAACACGCAGGCACCACGTTTAATCAGGGCGTGCGCGTTATCGTTGACGATTTTCGCGAGCAAGCCCGCGCCTACAAGGGTAAGCGTTCCAAGCCGACAAACGGGCAGGCCGCCAGCAGTTTGCTGAGTGTCTGGCCGTCAGGCAGTTGCAGGTCGGCAGGGGCCAGTTCGGCCAAGGGGTACAACACAAACGCGCGCACGTGCATCTGGTAGTGCGGCACCTTGAGGCGTGGTTCGTCGATCAGGCGATCACCAAACAGCAGGATATCCAGGTCAAGCGTGCGCGGCCCCCAACGCTCGAGGCGCTCGCGGCCCTGGTCATTCTCGATGGCTTGCAGTGCGTCAAGCAGGTCCAGCGGTGCAAGGCTGCTGTCCAGGGCCGCAACCGCGTTGGTATAGCGCGGTTGGCCCGGGAGTAGGGAATCACTTTGATAGAAGGAGGACACACCGACGAGGCGGGTGCCGGGCAATTGTGCCAGCGCCTCGATAGCGCTGCGCAATTGCTGATCCGGGGCGGCCAGGTTGCTGCCCATGCCGATGTAGATGCGTTCCACGTTTATTCGCCCGCGGCGCCCGAGGCATCGGCGGCGCTGCGTTTACGCTTGGTGCCGCTGCGACGACGCTTCTTGGGCCCCTCGCTGGCGCCTTCGCCTTTGCTGCCGAGCTCACGAATCATCTCGCGGCGTTCGCTGTCATTGGCGTCCTGGTAGTCGGTCCACCATTCGCCCAGGCCGTCGGTCTGCTCGCCAGCGCTTTCACGCAGCAGCAGGAAGTCGTAGCCAGCGCGGAAGCGCGGGTTGTCCAGCAACAGGTCGGCACGCTTGCCGCTGCGGCGGGGCAGGCGCTCCTGCATATCCCAGATTTCGCGGATCGGCATGGTGAAACGTTTTGGGATAGCGATGCGCTGGCATTGCTCGGTGATCAGTTCGTGAGCGGCTTCCTGCATGGCTGGAATCGGCGGCATGCCACGTTCTTGCAGGCGCAGTACGCGTTTTGGCAGGGCTGGCCACAGCAGGGCAGCAAACAGGAACGCCGGGGTTACCGGTTTGTTCTGTTTGATGCGCAGATCGGTATTGATCAACGCTTCGCTGATCAATGTGTGGGTATACGTCGGGTTGTATTCCAGGGCCTCGGCGCTGGCCGGGAACAAGGGGTCGAACAACTGCAGGTCGACGAGCATTTCGAAGGTGTCGGCGGCGTAGCCCGAGAGGAACAGCTTGAGCACTTCTTCGAACAGGCGCGCCGAGGGAATCTCCTGCAGCATGGGGGCCAGTTCACGAATCGGCGCAGCGGTGTGTCGCTCGATACCGAAGTTCAGCTTGGCCGCAAAGCGCACGGCCCGCAGCATACGAACCGGGTCCTCCTGGTAGCGCTGCACCGGGTCGCCGATCAGGCGGACCAGGTTGTTACGGATGTCGTGTACGCCGTTGGCGTAATCAAGAATGCGCTCACTGACCGGGTCGTAATAGAGGGCGTTGATGGTGAAGTCGCGACGCTGCGCGTCTTCTTCCAAGGTGCCATAGACGTTGTCGCGCAGGATGCGCCCGCTCTCGTTGCGGGAAGACTGATTGGCGTCCTCCTCTTCATCGTTTTGCGGATGGCCTGCACGGAAGGTCGCGACCTCGATGATTTCGCGACCAAAGTGGATGTGCACCAACTTGAAACGGCGGCCGATGATGCGCGCATTGCGAAACTCGGCGCGCACTTGCTCTGGCGTGGCACTGGTGGCGACGTCGAAATCCTTGGGCGTGATGTTGAGCAACATGTCGCGTACGCACCCGCCCACCAGATAAGCCTGGTAGCCGGCGTTCTGCAAACGTTCGACGATGTTCACTGCATAACGGCTGAACTGAGCGCGTTGCAGCGAATGTTGGCTGCTGTTGAGCACTTCAGGCGTGCTGCGTTTGTGTTGCGTACGACGCAAGGGAGAACGGAATGACTGGAACAACTTCTTCAGCATGGGATGCACTGTTTGAAGGAATGTTCGGCCATAACGAAGAATGACCGCATGATGGGCGGGGATTCTAGCATTTAGTCAGGGGATGGTGTAGGAACAAGCTACAGGCCTTGCGCCATAAGCCTTGAAAATGCCAAATGCCAGAAACTACAAGGGGAGCCGAAGCTCCCCCAGAAGTAGTTGCGTGCTCTATTTTTATTATTGATTTCGGGCTTCTTGTTTTTGTTGATCGCCCTCGCCATGAAGCTTCACCTTCATGACACTCCCAATCGGGAGTCAAGAGCAAACGGATTGCTTTGGTCGCTGTGTTGCTGATCTACGATCCAACCAGTTCAGGCTCTGCCTTAGGGCAGTTTTTGTTGTTCTCGGCCTGGTTGCGGGGCAAGCCCCAATGCAACGCCTCTCCAAAAGAATCAGTTAGCTGCGCCTCCGCCGTGTTGTTTTTATTGTGCGTGAGTCGATTCGTCTTATTTTTATTGTCTTGTACAAAGCTTGTTATTGTTTTTGTACTAAGCATATAGCAGGGTGCGTGCCAACTTTTGCACCGACCAGCAAAACCGGGGGGTTGAGCTGATTTTTGATTTCTGCGGGCAAAAAAAAGCCGGGGCTTCGTTACCGTAAGCCCCGGCTTTTGTTACGCAAAAAATCCGCGGTAACAGTTTTTTCACATCTGAGGGTGTTACCTGTGGGCGCGCACCCTCAACTCAACTCTCGCTGGCTACGCCGGTCTTGCGCCGTGGAATGCCCAGGCGCTGGCGCCGTTCCCACAGGCACTTGCGGCTTACGCCCAATTTGCGGGCCAGTTCGGTCTCGGTCATGTGGTCCTGATGCTCCAGGACAAAGTGCTGGAAGTAATCTTCCAGTGACAAATCTTCAGTCGGCTCATGGCTGGTATTGCCACCGCCGCCCTGTTGCGGGGCCAGGCCAATGAAGTCGTCATCGTCCAGATCGCTCAGTTCGATGTCGATGCCCAGCAGCTCGGCGGAAATTTCCGGGCTCTCCGACAGGATCACCGCACGCTCAACCGCATTTTCCAGCTCACGTACGTTGCCCGGCCACGAGTAATGACGGATTGCTTGCTCGGCGTCCGGGGCAAACTTCAGGTCCGTACGGTTGATGCGCGCGCTCTGGCGTAGCAGGAACGCATTGGCGATCTCGTTGACGTCGGCACCACGCTCACGCAGCGGCGGCAGCTTGAGAGCGATGACGTGCAGGCGGTAATACAAGTCTTCGCGGAACTGGCCGATCTTGGCCAGGCTCTTCAGGTCGCGGTGGGTTGCCGCGATCAGGCGCACGTCGACCTTCTGCGACTGTACCGAGCCGACGCGGCGGATTTCGCCTTCCTGTAGCACGCGCAGTAAACGCGCCTGGGCTTCCAGGGGCAGTTCGCCGATTTCGTCGAGGAACAGTGTGCCGCCGTCCGCCGCTTCCACCAGGCCCGCACGCCCGGCGCTGGCGCCCGTGAAGGCGCCTTTCTCGTGGCCGAACAGTTCGGATTCGATCAGCGATTCGGGGATCGCTGCGCAGTTCACCGAAATCATCGGTGCCTTGGCGCGCTTGGAGAGGTTGTGCAGGGCGCGGGCCACCAGTTCCTTACCGGTACCCGACTCCCCCTGGATCAAAACATTGGAGTCGGTAGGCGCCACTTTGCGGATCTTGCTGTACAGGTCCTGCATCGGTGGGCAGGAGCCGATGATGCCGATCTCGCCATTGCTGTTATCGATGCCTGGCTTGTCGGCACCGCCGCCGGCCTTGCCGGTGGGGCGCTGTTCGGTCGGTGCGCTGCTGGCCGACTGCCGGTCACGCAGGATGCGCGCCACGGCCTGGAGCATCTCATCATGGTCGAAAGGCTTGGCGATGTAGTCCACCGCGCCCATTTTCATGGAATCCACTGCCGAGCGCAGGCTGGCATAGCTGGTCATGATCAGCACCGGGGTGCCCTGGCCAAGCTTGATCAGCTCTGTACCGGGCGCGCCGGGCAGGCGCAGGTCGCTGACAATCAGGTCGAACGTTGGAATGCTGAACCGCTCTTGGGCTTCCTGCACCGAGCCGGCTTCGCTGACTTGGTACTGATTACGTTCAAGCAGGCGACGCAAGGCAGAGCGGATAATGGTTTCGTCTTCGACGATCAAAATGTGCGGCATTGATTCAATTCTCTCGACGGTCTCAGTTCACAGCGGACGTCGCTTCGACATGACGCGGCAAGGTCACCCGAATACGGGTGCCGCGTTGGCTTTCGGTGTCAGCCGGGCTGTCGATGGTGATTTGTCCATAATGCTCTTCAACGATGGAATAGACCAGTGCAAGGCCCAGACCGGTACCTTCACCTGGGTCCTTGGTGGTGAAGAAGGGTTCGAACAATCGGTCCATGATGTTCTGTGGAATGCCGCTGCCTTCGTCCTCCACGATCAGGTCGACCGTGTGCTCGAAAGCCTCGCTCTTGACGCGTACCGCACTGTGGGGAGGGGACGCATCGCGGGCGTTGGACAGTAGATTGATCAACACCTGCGCCAGGCGCTGGGAGTCACCGTCAACCCAGTGGTCCGGGTCGCACAAATTGAAGAACTGTACTTCGAAATTACGCCGGTTCAACGCCAGCAGCCCAATGGCATCCTGCGCCACTTCGGCCAGGCACACCGCCTCGTCCTGGTTCTGGTGGGCGCCGGCATGGGCAAAGCTCATCAGCGACTGCACGATGCGCGATACGCGCTTGGTCTGTTCGAGGATTTGCCCGCTGATCTCGATGATTTCACCGTCTTCTTCGCGCTCTTCCCGCAGGTTCTGCGCGAGGCATGCGATACCGGTAATCGGGTTGCCGATTTCATGGGCAACGCCCGCAGCCAGGCGGCCAATGCTAGCCAGGCGCTCGGAGTGCACCAGCTTGTCTTCGAGCATCTGGGTGTCGGTCAAGTCTTCCACCAGCAGCACCAGGCCACTATTGCCGGGGGCCAGGGGTTCGTCGATGGCGGCTTTGTGCAGGTTGAGCCAGCGGGTCTGGCCGTCGAGGGCCAGGTGCTGTTTGTGCAGGTGCTCGTCGGGCAGGTTGATAAACCCCTGCAGCAGTTCTTTCCACGGATCACCCAGGGTATTGAGGCGCGAACCTACTACACGTTGTGCGGCGATACCGGTGAGTTCTTCCATGGCCTTGTTCCACATCAGGATCTCTTGGTCCTTGGCCAGGGAGCAGACGCCCATGGGCAGTTCCTGCAGGGTCTGGCGGTGGTAGCGGCGCAGGGCATCGAGTTCGGCGGCAAGGCCGGTGAGGCGTGAGTGGTAATCCTCCAGCCGGCTCTCGATGAAATGGATGTCTTCGGTGACGTAGTTTTCGCCACCCGCCTTGTAGGGCAGGAAGGTTTCCACCATGTCCTGGGATACGCTGGGCCCCATCAACCCGGACAGGTTGGCCTCGATGCGATCGCGCAGTCGGCGCAGGGCATAGGGGCGCCGCTCGTCGAACGGCAGGTAAAGATCGCGCAGCGCCTGTTCGACCTCCTTCTGCGCGGCCTTGGCCCCCAGCGGTTTGGCCAGTTGTGTGGCGAACTCCTGGGGCGAAGCCGCATGCAGCTCGCGGCGTTGCGGGCGCCGCACATTGTCCACCGCGCAGGCCTCGGCGGCGCTGGTTTCTTCCGGGCTGGCGTTGGTGAACAGCGAGATCAGGGTGAACATCAATACGTTGGCGGCCAGCGAGGCAATCGCCGCCATGTGCCAGCTGGTGTCATCCAGCACGTAGATCATGTTCAGCAGCGGGATGTAGAAACCCTGCAAGTTGCCGACCAGCGGTAGCAGCATGGTGACGAGCCATACCAGGATCCCCGCCAGCAGCCCGGCGATAAACCCACGGCGATTGGCGGTCGGCCAGTACAGCACCGACAACACGCCCGGCAAGAACTGCAAGGTGGCCACAAACGCGACGATGCCGAGATTGGCCAGGTCCTGCCCCGCACCCAGCAGCAGGTAGAAACCGTAACCGGCCATGATGATCGCGACGATCAGTGCGCGGCGTGTCCATTTCAGCCAGCGGTAGATATTGCCTTCTGCGGGGGGCTGGTACAGCGGTAGCACCAGGTGGTTCAGCGCCATGCCGGAGAGTGCCAGCGTCGTGACGATGATCAGCCCGCTGGCTGCCGATAAGCCGCCGACATAGGCCAGCAGCGCCAGGGCCGGGCTGTTGGCGGCGATGCCGATACCGAGGGTGAAATACTCAGGGTTGGTAGTGGCCCCCAGCTTCAGGCCAGCCCACAGGATCAGCGGCACGGCCAGGCTCATCAACAGCAGGAACAGTGGCAAACCCCAGCTGGCGCTGACCAGCGAACGCGGGTTGAGGTTCTCGGTGAAGGTCATGTGATACATGTGCGGCATCACGATCGCCGAGGCGAAGAACACCAGCAATAGCGTGCGCCACGGGCCTTCCTGCAAGGGCGTGTGCAGGGCGGCGAGAGCGGTCTGGTTTTGCAGCAGCCACAGTTCCAGCTGTTGCGGGCCGTCGAATACGCCGTAGAGCGCGTAGAGGCCAACGCCGCCGATGGCGATCAGCTTGATCACCGACTCGAAGGCGATCGCAAATACCAGGCCTTCGTGTTTCTCGCGCGTGGCGATATGGCGTGAGCCGAAGAAAATCGTGAACAGGGTGATCAACGCGCAGAACGCCAAGGCGACGCGATGTTGCACCGGCTCGCGAGTGAGGATGCTGATGGAGTCGGCCACTGCCTGCATCTGCAGGGCCAATAGGGGCAACACGCCGATCAGCATGAAAATGGTGGTCAGTGCGCCGGCCCAGGTACTGCGAAAGCGGAAGGCGAAGAGATCGGCCAGGGATGACAACTGGTAGGTGCGGGTGATCTTCAGGATCGGGTACAGCAGCACCGGCGCCAGCAGAAATGCCCCGGACACCCCGAGGTAGCTGGAGAGGAAGCCATAGCCGTACTGATAGGCCAGGCCCACGGTGCCATAGAACGCCCAGGCGCTGGCGTAGACGCCCAAGGACAAGGTGTAGGTCAATGGATGGCGAATGATCGCCCGCGGAATCATTCCGCGCTCACTGATCCAGGCCACTGCGAACAAGGCAGCCAGGTAGGCGGCGCTGATCAGCAGCATCTGGGTGAGGCTAAAGCTCATCGGCATCTTTTTGGCTCTGCAGGATAAAGGTCACGACGATCAGGATCAGCCACAGTAGATAAGGCCGATACCAGGCGCCCGTGGCGTCGATCCACCAATCCATGATGGCGGGGGAAAACAGGTAGATCCCGACGACCAGCAGCAGGACCAATCGATAGATGTACATGTTGGCCTCTGATTGAAAAACTGCGGCGATGGTAACGGATGGCTGGCAAGCTGCAAGCGCCTTCAGCGCAACTGCGATTCTGCCAGCGTGAGTGTGCGTGGAATCAGCGAGGCATCCCACTGTTGAATGCCCCAATCCAGCAGCTCCCGTGGGCTGGCGTGGAGCAGTTCGTCGCCGGGTTGCTGGCCGAGGGCACGCAAGGCTCTTAACAGCAAAGGCGTGGCCTGGTCTTTCGTCAATGGCGGGGAACGGTAGGACTTGCCCAGCTTGTTACCGTCCGGCTGGACGACCAGCGGTACATGCAGATAGCGCGGCTGGCGCAGGCCCAGCAACTCTTGCAGGTACAACTGGCGCGGCGTGGAGTCCAGCAGGTCGGCGCCGCGCACGATATCGGTAACACCCTGCCAGGCATCGTCGAGGACAACCGCCAGCTGATAGGCGTAGAGGCCGTCGCGGCGGCGGATGACGAAATCGCCTACATCGCGGCCCAGGTGTTGTCGGAATTCGCCCTGTACTCGGTCGATAAAGTGGTATTCCAACTCGGGGACGCGCAACCGAATGGCGGCATCTTGCTGGTCGTGCCCGGCATTGCGGCAGAGGCCGGGGTAAATGCCGTTGTAAGGCTCCAGTTGTTTGCGCGAGCAGGTGCAGGCGTAGGCCAGGCCATGATTGAACAGATCGTTCAGCACTTTGGCGTAGGCATCATGTCGATCGCTTTGTCGGACCAGTTCGCCGTCCCACTCGAAACCATAGCTTTCAAGGGCCTGGAGAATGGCCGCCTGGGCGCCGGGTTCTTCGCGGGGAGGGTCGAGGTCTTCCATGCGCATCAGCCAACGGCCGTGATTGGCGCGAGCGTCGAGGTAGGAAGCGAGGGCGGCGACCAGCGAGCCGAAGTGCAAATGGCCGCTGGGCGTAGGGGCGAAACGCCCAATATAGGTAGAGGCTGTCATGGGCCGGATACTACTGGAAAACCGGTAAACGCCAGAAACAAAAATGGGGCGTTTGTACGCCCCATTCGTCCAGTTCGGCAGGGATTACTTGCCGACCTGTTTCTCCTTGATTTCAGCCAAGGTCTTGCAGTCTACGCACAGGTCCGCGGTTGGACGAGCTTCCAGGCGGCGAATTCCGATCTCGACGCCGCAGGATTCGCACCAGCCGTATTCTTCGTCCTTGATCAACTGCAGGGTCTTGTCGATCTTCTTGATCAGCTTGCGCTCACGATCCCGGGCGCGCAGTTCAAGGGCGAACTCTTCTTCCTGGCTCGCACGGTCGGCCGGATCAGGGAAGTTGGCTGCTTCGTCCTTCATATGGTCGACGGTGCGGTCGACCTCTTGCATCAAGTCCTGTTTCCACTTGTTAAGGATCTTGGTGAAATGCTCGCGCATGGGCTCGCCCATGTACTCTTCACCTTTCTTCTCTACGTATGGTTCGAAGCCGCTGATGCTCTGTTGCTTTGCTTGGGTGGACATGAATAGACCGCCTCTCACTCTTCTAATCCATTGCGCAGGATTGCAACGTCACCGACACCTGCCGGCCCTGCGGCTGCAAGCGGGCGAACTTACCAGATAGATTCAGGGTGCGCCACTCCCGGTTGTCGAGGCCCATCGCGCAGGGGTTGCAAATTGCAGCAGCCCGCCGTGGTTGGGTGTGCATCGCCTCGGATATTGATTTTAGTCGTTCTGCAAGCGCTTGCCGGGCTCTTCTTGAATGGCCGAGCAGGCAATAGAGCATGTTTTAGCGTGGGGGTTCGGTAGAATCCTGATTTTGTTCTTAACGTTAAGGAAGGCTAATGGCTCAGCCCTACAGTGCGCGCAGTCGCGCCATCGAACCTTTTCATGTCATGGCGTTGCTGGCGCGAGCCAACGAGTTGCAGGCGGCTGGCCATGATGTGATCCACCTGGAAATCGGCGAGCCGGACTTCACCACTGCCGAACCGATCATCCAGGCTGGCCAAGCCGCACTGGCCAGTGGCAAGACCCGCTACACCGCCGCCCGCGGCCTGCCGGAGCTGCGCCAGGCCATCAGTGGCTTCTACCAGCAACGCTATGGCTTGAGCGTCGATCCCGAGCGCATCCTGATCACGCCTGGTGGCTCCGGCGCATTGTTGCTGGCCAGCAGCCTGCTGGTGGATCCAGGCAAGCACTGGCTGTTGGCAGACCCCGGCTATCCATGCAACCGGCACTTCCTGCGCCTGGTCGAGGGCGCGGCGCAGTTGGTACCGGTGGGCCCCGATGTTCGCTATCAATTGACCGCCGAGTTGGTGGCCAGGCACTGGAGCGAGGACAGCGTGGGTGCACTGGTCGCGTCTCCGGCCAACCCGACAGGCACTCTCCTCACGCGTGACGAATTGTCCGGGTTGTCGAATGCGATCAAGGCACGTAACGGCCACCTGGTAGTGGACGAGATCTACCATGGCCTCACCTATGGCACCGATGCCGCCAGCGTGCTGGAGGTCGACGACGATGCCTTCGTCCTCAATAGTTTTTCGAAATACTTTGGCATGACCGGGTGGCGCCTGGGGTGGCTGGTGGCGCCGCCCGATGCGGTGGGCGAGTTGGAGAAGCTGGCGCAGAACCTCTACATCAGTGCACCGAGCATGGCGCAGTACGCTGCCTTGGCTTGTTTCACCCCGCAAACCCTGAGCATTCTGGAAGAGCGGCGCGCCGAATTCGGTCGACGTCGGGACTTTCTGCTGCCGGCACTGCGTGAGTTGGGGTTCGGCATTGCGATAGAACCGGAAGGTGCGTTCTATTTGTACGCGGATATCAGCGCGTTCGGCGGCGATGCCTTCGCGTTCTGCCGTCATTTCCTGGAAACCCAGCATGTCGCGTTTACGCCCGGTTTGGATTTCGGCCGTTATAAAGCCATCCATCATGTGCGCTTTGCCTACACGCAAAATCTTGATCGACTACAGGAAGCTGTCGAACGGATCGCCCGCGGCTTGCAGAGTTGGCAAGGCTGATGCGCTTTCATCCTCCCCTTGAAGAAGCTCGGTTGATCCGGCGTTACAAACGTTTCCTAACCGATATCGAAACCGTTACCGGTGAGTTGCTCACCATTCACTGCCCCAATACCGGTTCGATGCTCAATTGCATGGTGGAAGGCGGGCAGGTTTGGTTCAGTCGTTCCAATGATCCGAAGCGCAAGCTGCCCGGGACTTGGGAAATCGCCGAAACGCCACAGGGCCGCCTGGCCTGCGTCAATACCGCCCGCGCCAACCAGTTGGTCGAGGAGGCGCTGCGTGCGGGGGTAATTACTGAACTGAACGGCTTTACTGCGTTGAAGCGTGAGGTGCCTTACGGTCAGGAGAAAAGCCGTATCGACTTTCGCCTGGATTACCCCGATGGCGCGGCCTATGTCGAAGTCAAAAGCGTGACGCTGGGTTTTGACGGCTCGGCGATTGCGGCTTTTCCCGATGCAGTGACCCAGCGTGGCGCGAAACACCTGCGGGAGTTGGCCTACTTGGCCCGGGACGGTGTACGCGCGGTGCAGTTGTATTGCGTCAATCTCTCGGGCATTGAGGCCGTGCGCCCGGCCGCTGAAATCGACGCCGCCTATGCTGCCGCCCTGCGAGAAGCCAAGGCGGCGGGCGTGGAGGTGCTGGCGTATGGCGTACGTGTTACATCCGAGGAAATTTGCGTGGACCGCCGGCTGGACGTGCTGCTTGGCGACTAGAGTTCTACCCACAAACCTTGTGCGTCCTCTCGACCGGCCAGGGCCTTGAGGCTTTGACCGGCGCAGGGGCCGGCGATGCACTCGCCGCTCTCGATCAGGAACAGCGCGCCGTGGGTAGCGCACTGGATCAGGCTGGCGCTGGCGTCGAGGAAATGGTCGGGCTGCCATTCCAGTGGAATGCCGCGATGGGGGCAGCGGTTGATGTAGAAGTAGGCAACGCCGTCCCGACGCACGGCCAACAGCTTGCAGCCGTCGATATCAAAACCGAGGCTGCTGTTGGGGGCGAGGGTGTCGGAAGGGCAGAGAAACTTCATTTCAATCCTTAAGTGCCTTGACGTTCAAATGCAAACAATTATCAAATGCCAGCTTCGCACGATGACTGGCTGGGCGCTCAGTACGATGCCTGGCAGAGATGACCTGTCACATCGATGAGTGGCTCAGTGGCCGCGCCCTTGGAAGGAAACCCTGTTATGCGACTGAGTGCCAGCGCTATTGCGCTTGTTGTCGGACTGCTGGTCAATCACGTGGCATGCGCCGTTGAACTGCCCCAGCGCTGGGTGAGTGCCGGTGGGGCCTTGTCTGAGTGGGTCGTGGCCCTGGGCGGTGAATCGAAGTTGGTGGGCGTCGATACGACCAGCCAGCATCCGGCGTCCCTCAAGGCATTGCCAAGCATTGGCTATCAGCGGCAATTGTCGGCTGAAGGCATTCTCAGCCTGCGTCCGCAGATCCTGGTGGGCACTGAAGAGATGGGGCCGCCGCCGGTGCTGGCGCAGATTCGCGGTGCGGGTGTGCAGGTGGAGATGTTCTCGGCGCAACCGGATTTGCCTGCCTTGAAGGCTAACCTTGAGCACCTGGGCACGTTGCTGGGCACTGAGGCCAAGGGCCGCGAGTTGTTTATCGCATACGAGCAGGCCCTTGGTCGGCAGAAAAGTTGGGTTGCCAAGGCGCAGGCCACGCAAAAGGCGCCGGGTGTGTTGCTGCTGCTCGGTAATGCGGGTGGCAAGCCGTTGATCGCCGGCAAGGACACTGCCGCTGATTGGATGCTGCGGCAGGCCGGTGGGCGCAACCTGGCAACCCATATTGGCTATAAGCCGTTTTCCGTGGAGTCGCTGGCGGGGCTGAGCCCGCAAGTGCTGGTGTTCGCTGATCGCGCCCTCAGCGGCGATGCGGCACGGGCTGCGCTGTTCAAGGAGAACCCGATACTGGCTTCCACCCCGGCGGCCAGGAATGGGCGGGTAATTGAGCTGGACCCGACGCTGCTGGTGGGCGGGCTCGGGCCGCGTTTACCGCAAAGCCTGTCGGCGTTGTCCGCCGGCTTCTATCCATCCCAGGCTAAACCGGCCCCATGACCACCCTGGTCAAGCCGCGAGCCCTGTTTATCGGGCTGGCGCTGCTGTGTGCACTGGCGATCTGGCTTTCATTGGCCCTGGGGCCGGTCAGCTTGCCCCTGTTGGATACGCTCAAGGCGGCGTTGCGCTTGGTAGGCGTGCCGATCGAGGCACAGGGATTGGAGCAGGCGGAGTTGATCCTGGGGCAAATTCGCTTGCCGCGGACGTTGCTGGGCCTGGCAGTGGGGGGCGTGCTGGCATTGTCAGGCGTGGCGATGCAGGGCTTGTTTCGCAACCCGTTGGCGGATCCGGGTTTGGTCGGGGTCTCCAGCGGTGCCGCGCTGGGGGCGGCCATCGCCATTGTCGGTGGTTCGTTCTTCGGCGGTTTGCCGGACGCGTTCGGCCCCTATCTATTATCGCTGTGTGCATTTCTCGGTGGGCTTGGCGTCACGGCGCTGGTCTACCGGCTGGGGCGGCGCAACGGCCAGACTAACGTCGCGACGATGCTGCTCGCCGGCATCGCGCTGACAGCCCTCGCCAGCTCGGCGGTGGGTTTGTTCACCTACCTGGCGGATGACGCCACCCTGCGGACCCTGACCTTCTGGAACCTCGGCAGTCTCAATGGCGCCAGCTACTCGCGCCTGTGGCCGTTGCTGCTGGTGAGCGCCGGTGTGGCGCTGTGGTTGCCGCGCCGGGCGAAGGCGTTGAATGCGCTGTTGCTTGGTGAGTCCGAAGCCAGTCACTTGGGCGTTGATGTAGAGCGCCTCAAGCGCGAATTGGTGTTTTGCACGGCCCTCGGCGTGGGAGCGGCCGTGGCGGCAGCGGGAATGATTGGGTTTGTCGGGCTGGTCGTGCCGCACTTGGTGCGATTGCTGGCGGGGCCGGATCATCGGGTGTTGTTGCCAGCCTCGATATTGGCAGGTGCGAGCCTGCTGCTGTTGGCGGATCTGGTCGCCCGCTTGGCGTTGGCGCCGGCTGAATTGCCGATCGGCATCGTGACGGCGTTTATTGGCGCGCCGTTCTTTCTTTATCTGTTATTGCGAGGGCGCGCCTGATGTTGCGGGTGGAGGCGCTGCAGATACGGCGTGGTCGCAAAATCGTGCTGGCGGACGTCAGCCTGGACCTGTTGCCGGGTCAGGTGCTCGGTGTGCTGGGGCCTAATGGTGCTGGCAAGAGCACATTGCTGGGGGCGTTGTGTGGTGAACTGCCGCCGGACCAGGGCAAGGTATGGCTGGATCAGCAGGAGCTGAAGGGCTGGAGCGGATCGCAGCGCGCCCAGCGCCTGGCGGTATTGCCGCAAAGTTCTACCTTGGACTTCGCCTTCCGCGTCGAAGAGGTGGTAGGCATGGGGCGCTTGCCCCATCAGACCGGACGGGTGCGTGATGAGGAGATTATCCAGGCAGCGCTGCAGGCCGCGGATGTCGGGCATTTGAGCGGCCGCAGCTACCTTGCCTTGTCGGGCGGCGAACGCCAGCGTGTGCATTTGGCGCGAGTAATGGCGCAATTATGGCCGGGCGAGGAGGGGCAGACGTTGTTGTTGGATGAGCCGACGTCGATGCTGGACCCCTTGCACCAACACACGACCTTGCAGGCGATACGGACATTCGCTGATCGGGGCGCGGCTGTGCTGGTGATTCTCCATGATCTGAATCTGGCGGCGCGTTACTGTGACCGGATCTTGTTGCTGTCCCAAGGGCGTCCGCATGCACTGGACTCGCCAGCACGGGTGATGCGACCTGAGCCGCTTAAAGCGGTATTCGGTTTGGATGTATTGGTGCAGCTCCACCCGGAGCGTGGGCATCCGTTGATTATCGCGCGTTGAAGTCGGGGGGGGGCAGCGTCTTTTCGCAGGCAAAAAAAGACCCGGCAAAAGCCGGGTCAAATAACCGTGATTAGCCTGATGAGGAGATAATCTGAGAGTCCGAACCAATGGTCTTTCAGTTATCGGCTGATCTCGCGACCAGTTGTGATAATCATAACGATTCTCATTTGAGAGTCAACATTTGTTTTTTCTGGCTCTCGTGCTTTTCTCAAACACGCGTTCGAAAAGCCTGTAGATACTGTATGGGCTTGCCGGTCTAATTTTTCTGGCGTGTGGAAATAGCGTCCAATTGACGGTTCAACGCTTCCTTGCGCTCGGCAGGGAGGTCGTTCCAGTGCACATCCATCAATGCCCCTTCGATTGCATACAGCAATACTTTGGATGCGCGGAACCCTCGGGTGCGTACCGCTCGATAAGCATCCACAGCTCCCAGGCGGCGCAAGTCGGATGCGCTGTGGATACCCACCGCATGCAGCCACTGCGCCGACGTCTTGCCAAGGTTTTTAAGGTGTTGCAGCTCATCGTTCATCAAGCCTCCTTGCGACGGCCGAATGGTGCGGTGGGTATCGTGACCAGGCAAGTCTGAAAGGAGTGTAGCGTTCAGTAGGAAAAGCGTAGTTCTTTGGCCAGGAACGGCGCAAAAGCTTATAAGAATGGGGCGAGGTTTTTGACGGCGGGCAGGCGTGAAGCCCCGGCACGCTGTATGCGCAGCCGGGGTTGGGGCAGGGGATTACTTGGTGCGGTAGCGCAGGCGCGTGCCAAAGTTGACCGACATGAGGATCTCATCGGCAGTCAATTCAGGCGGAAAGTAGGTCCCCGAAATCTGCGCATGGGCCAGGCTGGCGCCCTCCAGTGAGCAGTCGCGCAAGTCCAGGCCGCGCAAGTCGGCAGAGCGGAAGTACGCGTCGGTGAAATCTACCCCTGCGGCGTTCAGGTCACGCAGGTCCAAACCTCGGAAGTCGCCACCACGCATGTCGATAACGCCGTCTTTGGGACGTTCCTGATTGAAGCCTCGGATATCGTCTTTATGCAGGAGCGAGTAGAGCGGTGTATCGAGAAGCTTCGGCTGACTCATGATGTCGATACCTGTTGGATTTATGACGCCATTATAGTGCCACTATTCCCTGGTTGCGCGCCGAAGACGACGACGCAGCCAAGAATTTTTTCTTACAAACCCGGCAGGCGCTGACGGATGTGCGCTACCAATGCGTCCAGTGTCCCACTTTCATTGGTTTCGACGCGCTTGCTCAGGAGTAGCTCCTCGGCCGTGAGTGGGTCGCGATGGGCTTGCTGTTCTTCGATAACAGCCAGGGTGGCGTCGGAAGGGTCGTTTTTATCGGCCAGACGTTGAGCCAGCCAACTGGTGATGACGGCTTGTGGTGCGTTGCAGTCCAGGATCAGGAAGGGCGCGCCGGTCGCTTCGGCGACCTTGGCCGCGGCGTCGCGCTGGTCGCGCTTCAAGAAGGTGGCATCCAGCACCACCGGGAAGCCGGCCCGCAGGATGGTATCGGCCATCTCGTTCAGGCGCGCGTAGGTTTTTGCACTCGCATCGGCGGCATAGATGCCGGCCTGTGGGGTGTTTTCCACTTGTTGCTCGCCAAACAAGCGCTTGCGTTCCACGTCCGAGCGCAGGCGAATGGCACCCAGCGCTTCCACCAGGCGCATTGCTACATGGCTTTTGCCGACCGCTGACACGCCATGGGTAATGGCCAGGAAACGTGAGGGAATGGTGCTATAGCTTTCTGCCAGGTTGGCATAGTTGCGGTACTGGCGCAGGGTGGTGGCGCGGCGCACCGGGTCTGCTTCGCTTGGCATGCTGAACAGCGAAACCTTGGCGCGTACCAGTGCACGGTACGCTTTATAGAAGTTCAGCACTTCAAGGCCGCGATAGTCGCCGGTCAGTTCCAGATATTGGCTGATAAAACGGCGCGCCAGGGATTTGAGGCCGCGGTCTTCCAAGTCCATGGCCAGGAAGGCGGTGTCGGCATACACATCGGTGAAGCGGAACGGCTCGTTGAACTCGATGCAGTCGAAGATCACCACATGGCCATCGATCAAGGTGGCGTTGCCGAGGTGGATATCACCGTGGCACTCGCGGGTGAAACCATCGAGCTTGCGTTGTGCAAGTAGGGGCTTGAGGCGCTCGAAGCTGCTTTCGGCCCAGGCTTGAAGGGCTTCAAGTTGCACCAGGTCGGCCTTGTCGCTGAGGAATGGGCGGATCTGTTCAAAGTTTTGCCGTACGGGCGCCATTACTTCGTCTGGGGTGCCGGCCGGGTGATCTTGGGGGACTTTGGGGGCCGTGAGATGAAAGTGCGCGATTTGCTTGGCCATTTCATCGATGTGCGCGCTGGTCAACTCGCCGTTGGCTTGCAGGGTGCTGAGCAGCTGGCTCTGTGGGAACTGGCGCATTTTCAGCGCGTATTCGATCACCGGGCCTTCACCGCCCAATTGCGGTGCTTCGGCAGTGCCGGTAATTGGCAACACTTCAAGATACAAATCTTGGGTAAGGCGCTGGTTGAGGCGCAGCTCTTCCCGGCAGAAATGACCGCGATCCTTCAGGTCGGTGAAGTCCAGAAAGCCGAAGTTCATTGGCTTCTTCAGTTTGTAGGCGTAGGGGCCGGTCAGTATCACCCATGAAATGTGGGTCTCGATGACTTGAAACGCTTCGACTGGATGGGGGTATAGGGCCGGGTTTTGCAGGGCGGTGATCAGGGACTGGCTCACGGGCGATCCTTCAGAGTCTTGGGAAATTCATGGCAGGCATTATGGCCGCTACGCACGGTCGTGCAAACCGCTGTCCGGCTCATGTTGATCATCAATAAAGTGCGTATAATCCGCCGCCATGACTCGATCCCGATCTCCCCGTTCCCGTAAAAAACCTCCTTCCCGCGGCCTGCGCCCATGGCTGGGCTGGGCGCTCAAGCTCAGCCTTGTGGGCCTTGTCGTGCTCGCCGGCTTCGCGGTGTATCTCGACGCTGTGGTCCAGGAGAAATTCTCCGGCAAGCGTTGGACTATCCCGGCCAAGGTGTATGCCCGTCCCTTGGAGCTGTTCACCGGCCAGAAGCTGAGCAAGGATGACTTCCTTACCGAACTCGACGCCTTGGGCTACCGCCGCGAACCCGTGAGTAACGGGCCTGGCGCGGCAGCCGTCAGCGGTAACACTGTCGATTTGAATACCCGTGGCTTCCAGTTCTATGAGGGCCTGGAAAAAGCCCAGCCGGTGCGGGTGCGTTTTTCCGGCGACTACGTGGCCGAGCTGTCGTCACTCAATGGTTCCAAACTGCCGGTGGTTCGCCTGGAACCCCTGATGATCGGCGGGATTTACCCGAAGAACCTTGAAGATCGTATCCTGATCAAGCTTGATCAGGTGCCGCCGTACCTGCTGGAAACCCTGGTCGCTGTGGAGGACCGCGATTTCTACAGCCACTGGGGCGTCTCGCCGAAGTCGATTGCCCGTGCCATCTGGGTCAACACCTCCGGCGGCAAAATGACCCAGGGCGGCAGTACGCTGACCCAGCAGTTGGTGAAGAACTTCTACCTGACCAACGAGCGCAGCCTTACCCGCAAACTGACCGAAGCCATGATGGCAATGCTGCTGGAGCTGCACTACAGCAAGCAGGAAATCCTCGAGGCTTACCTCAACGAGGTATTCGTCGGCCAGGATGGCCAGCGCGCGGTGCACGGTTTCGGTCTGGCCAGCCAGTTCTTTTTCGGCCAGCCACTCTCCGAGCTGAAGCTGCATCAGGTTGCGTTGTTGGTGGGGATGGTCAAGGGGCCTTCCTACTACAACCCACGTCGTAATCCTGAGCGCGCGCTCGAACGCCGCAACCTGGTGCTCGATGTATTGGAGCAGCAGGGCGTGGCCACGGCCGAACAAGTCGCCGCAGCGAAGAAAATGCCACTGGGTGTGACCACTCGCGGCAAGCTGGCCGACAGCTCCTTCCCTGGCTTTATCGACCTGGTCAAGCGTCAACTGCGTGAAGACTACCGCGACGAAGACTTGACCGAAGAGGGCCTGCGGATCTTCACCAGTTTCGATCCGATCCTGCAGATGAAGGCCGAAGCGTCGGTCAACGACACCTTCAAACGCCTGACAGGCCGTAAAGGCTCCGACGAAGTCGAAGCGGCCATGGTCGTGACTAACCCGGAAACCGGCGAAGTCCAGGCGATGATCGGCAGTCGCCAGGCCAGTTTCGCTGGTTTCAACCGCGCCCTCGATGCCGTGCGCCCCATCGGCTCGCTGGTCAAGCCGGCGGTCTACCTGACAGCGTTGGAAAAACCGAGCAAATACACGCTGACCAGTTGGCTGTCGGATGACCCGCTGTCTGTCAAAGGTGCCGATGGCCAGGTGTGGACGCCGCAGAACTTCGATCGCCGCTCCCATGGCACGATCTTCCTGTACCAGGGCTTGGCGCATTCCTACAACATTTCCACGTCGCGGCTGGGCCTTGAAGTGGGGGTGCCGAATGTTCTCAAGACACTGGCACGCCTGGGCATTACCCGTGAATTCCCGGCCTTCCCATCGATGCTGCTGGGGGCCGGTGCAATGACGCCGATGGAAGTGGCGACCATGTACCAGACCCTCGCCAACGGTGGTTTCAATACGCCGATGCGCGGCATTCGCAGTGTGCTGACAGCCGAAGGCGAGCCGCTCAAGCGCTATCCATTCCAGATACAGCAGCGTTTCGATGCGGGCTCCATCTACCTGATCCAGAACGGTATGCAACGTGTGATGCGTGAAGGTACCGGCAGCTCTGTCTATAAAGTGCTGCCGTCGAACCTGACGCTGGCCGGCAAGACCGGTACCAGTAACGACTCCCGTGACAGCTGGTTCGCCGGTTTTGGCCAGGATGTGCTGGCCGTGGTGTGGCTGGGGCGTGATGATAATGGCAAGACGCCGTTTACTGGTGCGACCGGTGCGCTGCAAGTCTGGACCAGTTTCATGCGCAAGGCTGATCCGCTGCCGCTGAATATGCCGCAGCCGGACAATATCGTGCAGGCCTGGATTGATCCGCATACCGGCCAGGGCTCCGATGCCAACTGTCCGGGCGCGGTGCAGATGCCGTATATTCGCGGCAGCGAACCACCACCCGGTGCTGCGTGCGGTGGCAGTGCCCCTGCTGACGCGGAATCGGTGATGGATTGGGTCAAGGGCTGGATGAATTAAGCAAAGAGGGTTTCAAGTGAACAAGTGGTGGATTCCAGCTATTACAGCTCTGGCTTTGCTCGGCGGCTGCTCCAGCGTGCAGCGCGGTTCCATTCCCGTGGTGGACTCGAGCACGGCCGTTTCCAATAACGACCGGATCTCGGCCAATGGCGGGTTCCGTCAGACCGTGACCAAGCGCCCGGTACAAGCCGCAACCCAGGCCGTCCCACAGGATTCGGGCGTGGTGGTGATGGTGCCAGGTGCCGGCGCGGCAACGGCGGCACCGATCAGCGCGGAACCTTGGACGCCTGGCCCAAGTACGTCGGGGCCGATTGATTCCACGCCGATCCAAACGGCACCGATCAACCAAGGCACCTACAACATGCCCTCGACGCCAAGCGGTATTCCGTCGTCCTCGAGCGCTGGCGGCCTGTCCGCTGACGAGCAACTGGATGGCCCGGTGCTGGCGTTGCTGACCACCGCGCAACAGCAACAGGCCGGTGGCGACCTGAATGGCGCATCGTCGAGCCTCGAGCGTGCCCAGCGCGTAGCGCCACGCGAACCGCAAGTGCTGTATCGCCTGGCCCAGGTACGCATGGCCCAGGGCGATGCACCGCAAGCCGAGCAGTTCGCCCGTCGTGGCCTCACCCTGGCGAACGGTCGTCCTGACCTGCAAGCCAGCCTGTGGGCCTTGATCGGTGATGCTCGTGCCGCACAAGGTGATGCTGCCGGCGCTGCGCAGGCTCGGCAAAAAGCCAAGGTCAGCCTCTGATGGATGCGCGTTTTCCAGCAATTGCCGAACAGTTATTGCTGATTGAGCGCGAATTGCGCACGCAGGGATGGTGGGACGAAAAGTCCCCCAGTGCTGAGGCTCTGAGCAGTGTCGAGCCCTTTTCGGTGGATACGCTGGACTTTCACCAGTGGCTGCAATGGATCTTCCTGGTGCGCATGAAGCAGATCCTCGAGCAGGATCTGCCATTGCCCAATGCATCAGGGATCCTGGAGATGGCGGAGATGGTTTACGCCGATCGCCCGCTTGAGAGCCTTGGCTTGCGCAATGCGCTGAAAAAGTTCGACCAATTGATCGTCGACGCTCGTTAATTGCATGGCTGCCGGCTTTTCCGGCAGTCTTGCGCACATTTCTACCGCTTGACGACATTCAGGCGAGTTTTATCCCTCCTCAAAGGCCTTTCTTCTGCGTTCTCATGCGCTTAGTTGGAAAAAAGCGCAATTATTGCTTGACTTGAAGGGCCTGAAACAGAAGAATCCAAAGTCCGCTGTATCGGGACTGCCAGAAGCAGGCCCGCTCAGCAGATCATGAGGCGCACATCCGCGCCGACCTGTTACACCCGCAACGCGTTACCTCGCGCTGGGTGGGAAAAGCCCGCAACACTTGGGACGATCCCAATACTTGCTCAGTCAGTGCTGACGTAGTCGGCGACCACCGTCGCTCATGCTCTGTTGAGAAGTAAACCTATTAAGACCCGTCGGTTTTCAACGGACGGTATTCTGGCGTTTTAGAGGTGAACAACGTGGAGCTTTTATCTGGCGGTGAGATGCTCGTCCGCTTTTTGCGTGACGAAGGCGTCGACTATATCTACGGGTACCCAGGTGGTGCTCTGCTGCATGTCTACGACGCACTGTTCAAGGAGCCGGCTGTTACCCACATCCTGGTCCGCCACGAACAGGCTGCGACCCATATGGCTGACGGTTATGCCCGTGCCACCGGTAAAGCCGGCGTGGTACTGGTCACGTCCGGCCCAGGCGCAACCAATGCCATTACCGGCATTGCGACTGCTTATATGGACTCCATCCCGATGGTGATCATTTCCGGCCAGGTCGCTAGCACCATGGTTGGTACCGATGCATTCCAGGAAACCGACATGATCGGTATCTCCCGGCCGATCGTGAAACACAGCTTCATGATCAAGCATGCCTCGGAAATCCCGGAAGTCATGAAGAAGGCCTTCTACCTCGCGCAGTCCGGTCGCCCGGGTCCTGTGGTGGTCGATATCCCGAAAGACATGACCAACCCGGCTGAGAAATTCGAATACGTATTCCCCAAGAAAGCCAAGCTGCGCTCCTACAGCCCGGCTGTTCGTGGGCACTCGGGGCAAATTCGCAAGGCGGCAGAAATGCTCCTGGCGGCCAAGCGCCCTGTGCTTTACTCGGGCGGTGGCGTGATCCTGGGCGGCGGTTCTGCACCGCTGACCGAACTGGCCAAGCTGCTTAACCTGCCGGTCACCAACACCCTGATGGGCCTCGGCGCATTCCCGGGGACGGACCGTCAGTTCGTCGGTATGCTCGGCATGCACGGCAGCTACACCGCCAACCTTGCCATGCACCACGCCGACGTGATCCTGGCCGTGGGCGCGCGGTTCGATGACCGTGTGATCAATGGCGCGAGCAAATTCTGCCCGAACGCCAAGATCATCCATATCGACATCGATCCGGCGTCCATCTCCAAGACCATCAAGGCCGACGTGCCGATCGTGGGACCTGTAGAGAGCGTGTTGACCGAAATGGTCGCCGCGCTCAAGGACATCGGCGAAACGCCAAACAAGGAGTCGGTTGCCAGCTGGTGGAAGCAGATCGACGAATGGCGCGGTGATCGCGGCTTGTTCCCTTACGACAAGGGCGACGGCAGCATCATCAAGCCACAAACCGTGATCGAGACCCTGTGCGAAGTGACCAAGGGCGACGCCTTTGTGACCTCCGATGTGGGCCAGCACCAGATGTTCGCCGCGCAGTACTACAAGTTCGACAAGCCCAATCGTTGGATCAACTCCGGTGGCCTGGGCACGATGGGCTTTGGTTTTCCTGCGGCCATGGGTGTGAAACTGAGCTTCCCGGAGACTGACGTCGCGTGCGTCACCGGTGAAGGCAGTATCCAGATGAACATTCAGGAACTGTCGACGTGCCTGCAGTATGGTCTTCCGGTGAAGATTGTCTGCCTGAACAACGGCGTGCTGGGCATGGTTCGTCAGTGGCAGGACATGAGTTACAACAGCCGTCACTCCCATTCCTACATGGAATCGCTGCCGGATTTTGTCAAATTGGTTGAAGCCTATGGCCACGTCGGCATGCGCATCACTGACTTGAAAGATCTGAAGCCGAAAATGGAAGAGGCGTTCGCCATGAAAGATCGTCTGGTGTTCATCGATATTCAGGTGGATACCAGTGAGCACGTCTACCCGATGCAGATCAAAGACGGCTCTATGCGCGACATGTGGCTGAACAAGACGGAGCGTACTTAATCATGCGGCATATTATCTCCCTGCTTCTGGAGAACGAACCCGGCGCTCTGTCTCGTGTTGTCGGTCTGTTTTCGCAACGCAACTACAACATCGAAAGCCTGACCGTGGCGCCGACCGAGGACCCGACCCTGTCGCGCCTGACGTTGACCACCGTTGGCCACGATGAGGTGATCGAGCAGATCACCAAGAACCTCAACAAGCTGATCGAAGTGGTCAAGCTGGTCGACCTGTCGGAAAGTGCCCACATCGAGCGCGAGCTGATGCTGGTTAAAGTCAAGGCTACGGGTGCTCAACGTGCCGAGATCAAGCGGACTACCGACATTTATCGCGGGCAGATCGTCGATGTGAGCGCCAGCGTTTATACCGTTCAACTGACCGGTACGAGCGACAAACTGGACAGCTTCATCCAGTCGATCGGGACGGCCTCGATTCTGGAAACCGTACGCAGTGGTGTCACCGGGATTGCCCGTGGCGACAAAGTACTCAGCATCTAACCCAAATTAGTGAATGGCCTCACGGCCTGGATATATAGAGGAACCTCATGAAAGTTTATTACGATAAAGATTGTGACCTGTCGATCATCCAGGGCAAGAAAGTCGCCATCATTGGCTACGGTTCCCAAGGTCACGCCCAGGCGTGCAACCTGAAAGATTCCGGCGTTGACGTGACTGTTGGCCTGCGTAAAGGCTCGGCCACTGTTGCCAAGGCTGAGGCCCACGGCCTGAAAGTGACCGACGTTGCTTCCGCTGTTGCGGCTGCCGACCTGGTCATGATCCTGACCCCGGACGAGTTCCAGTCCGCGCTGTACAAGAACGAAATCGAGCCGAACATCAAGAAGGGCGCCACCCTGGCCTTCTCCCACGGCTTCGCGATTCACTACAACCAAGTCGTGCCACGCGCCGACCTGGACGTGATCATGATCGCGCCGAAAGCACCGGGTCACACTGTGCGTTCCGAGTTCGTCAAAGGTGGCGGTATCCCTGACCTGATCGCTATCTACCAGGACGCCTCGGGCAACGCCAAAAACGTTGCGCTGTCCTACGCTGCTGGCGTGGGTGGCGGTCGTACCGGCATCATCGAAACCACTTTCAAGGACGAGACTGAAACCGACCTGTTCGGTGAACAAGCCGTTCT
This sequence comes from Pseudomonas sp. FG86, assembly GCF_057808775.1. Lineage (NCBI taxonomy): Bacteria > Pseudomonadati > Pseudomonadota > Gammaproteobacteria > Pseudomonadales > Pseudomonadaceae > Pseudomonas > Pseudomonas sp. FG86. Next base: position 116,407 of record NZ_JBMDIS010000014.1, read on the forward strand.
GTGCGGCGGTACCGTTGAGCTGGTCAAGGCCGGTTTCGAAACTCTGGTTGAAGCTGGCTACGCGCCGGAAATGGCCTACTTCGAATGCCTGCACGAACTGAAGCTGATCGTTGACCTCATGTACGAAGGCGGTATCGCCAACATGAACTACTCGATCTCCAACAACGCTGAGTACGGCGAATATGTGACTGGTCCGGAAGTGATTAACGCCGAGTCCCGTCAGGCTATGCGTAACGCCCTGAAACGTATTCAGGACGGCGAATACGCCAAAATGTTCATCAGCGAAGGTGCCACCGGCTACCCTTCGATGACCGCCAAGCGTCGTAACAATGCCGCTCACGGTATTGAAGTCATCGGCGAGCAACTGCGCTCCATGATGCCGTGGATCGGTGCCAACAAGATCGTCGACAAAGCCAAGAACTAAGTCGTACGCATCAAGGGAAAACGCGGCTTAGGCCGCGTTTTTTCGTTTGGGGGCCTGGTTCTGGTATAAAGCTGCATCGTTTGCGGGCGAACACTCGCCGCAAGTATTTGTCGAATTTTTTCACACCGTTGCAAGGTAAAGTCCATGAGCGAACGTCCCGAAGAGCCAAGCCAGGCTTCTGACGCCGAAAGCCTGCTACCGATCGATGAGCATGTCGAAGAAGGGCATGACGCTGAAGGCCGCAAGGTCCGGCATCGTGGCATCTATCTTCTGCCCAACCTGTTCACCACGGCGAACCTGTTTGCCGGTTTCTATTCCATCATCAACTCCATGAGTGCCCAAAGCGCCCTGGCTGCTGGTGATGCCGCAAGTGCGAGCAAATACTTCGGTTTTGCCGCCATCGCAATCTTCGTGGCCATGGTGCTCGACGGCCTGGATGGGCGCGTGGCCCGTATGACCAATACCCAAAGTGCCTTCGGTGCCGAGTATGACTCGCTGTCGGACATGGTGGCCTTTGGCGTCGCTCCGGCGTTGCTGGCGTTCGCTTGGGCGCTGGGTGATATGGGCAAGGTCGGCTGGATGGTTGCTTTCATCTATGTTGCTGGGGCTGCGTTGCGTCTGGCGCGTTTCAATACCCAGGTCGGTAAGGCTGACAAGCGTTACTTCATTGGCTTGGCCAGCCCTGCTGCTGCCGGTGTCGTGGCGGGTATCGTCTGGGCGTTCAGTGACTACGGTATCCAGGGGTCGAAGATGTCGTTCCTGGTGGCCTTGATGGTTGCGGCGGCCGGCATGCTGATGGTCAGTAACATCAAGTACAACAGCTTCAAGGAGTTCGACCTGAAGGGGAGGGTGCCTTTCGTTGCGATTCTGGTGGTGGTGCTGGTGTTTGCGGTCGTCTTCAGTGATCCGCCGCGTATCCTGCTGCTGGCGTTCCTTGTCTATGCGGCCTCCGGCCCGATTCAGTATCTGCTGCATCTGCGTCGGGACAAAACGTTGCCTTAATGTAATTTCCCCCATACTCCGCAGTCTATTGGTGCATCAGTTCTCCAATGCTGCGGAGTTGCCATGTTAATCAAATTGCCTAAAGCGTCCGATTGCCACGAATCGGATGTCACGCCTGAGTCTTTCTACCTATCCCGCCGCAGCTTGCTCGGTGGTGCGCTGGCGGGTGTTGCTGCCAGTAGCCTGCCGCGTTGGGCGAGTGCTGGCGAACCCACGCGTTATGCCGATGTCGAGCCGGGTAAGGCTCCAGGTTGGTTTGCCGAGAAACTGACTGCTACGAAATGGCAGGCGGTGACGGTAAAGGACGAGGCTATCACCCCGTTCAAGGATGCGACCCACTACAACAACTTCTATGAGTTCGGTACGGATAAGGGGGATCCAGCATCCAATGCGGGGTCACTCAAGACTGAGCCTTGGAGTGTTGTGATTGATGGCGAGGTCGCGAAGCCTGGGCGTTATGCCCTGGAAGACTTCATGAAGCCTTACCTGTTGGAAGAGCGTATCTATCGTCTGCGCTGTGTCGAGGCGTGGTCGATGGTCATTCCATGGATTGGCTTTCCTATATCTGCTTTGCTCAAACAGGTTGAGCCAACCTCCAGGGCCAAGTACATCCGCTTTGAAACGCTCCAGGACCCCAAGAGCATGCCGGGGCAGCGTTCAAGTTTCGCCTTGATCGACTGGCCCTATGTCGAAGGGCTGCGCCTGGATGAGGCAATGAATCCGCTGGCGATCCTTGCGGTTGGGATGTATGGACGAGAATTACCCAATCAGAATGGCGCGCCCTTGCGTCTGGTGGTGCCGTGGAAATATGGCTTCAAGAGCGTGAAGTCCATTGTGCGAATCAGCCTGGTGAGCGAGCAGCCCAAGACCACGTGGCAGAGCATCGCGTCAGACGAATATGGGTTCTATGCGAATGTGAACCCTACAGTCGACCATCCTCGGTGGACGCAAGCGCGGGAGCGTCGTCTGCCGAGTGGCTTGTTCAGTCCGAATGTGCGCGAGACGCAGATGTTCAATGGTTACTCGGATGAGGTTGCCTCTCTATATACCGGCCTCGATTTACGGAAGAACTACTGATGCGTTATCCGATCTGGCGCATCGGCGTATTCCTGGCCATCATGGTGTGGCCTCTGTTCTGGCTATATGAAGCATGGAGCTTTGCTCTGGGGCCGGATCCAGGGAAAGTGCTGGTTGATCGGTTGGGGTTAGGGACCTTGATCCTGCTGCTGATCACGCTTGCGATGACGCCGCTGCAGAAGTTGAGTGGTTGGTCGGGGTGGATAGTCGTACGCCGCCAACTGGGGTTGTGGTGTTTTGCTTATGTCGTGCTGCACCTGGCAGCGTATTGCGTATTTGTCCTAGGCCTTGATTGGTCGCAGTTGGGTGTGGAGTTGCGCAAGCGGCCTTACATTATTGTAGGTGCGTTGGGGTTCCTCTCTCTGCTGACGCTGGCAGTTACTTCGAATCGCTATAGTCAACGCCGGCTAGGTAGTCGTTGGAAGAAGCTGCATCGCCTTGTGTACGTGATTCTCGGGCTCGGCTTACTGCACATGCTGTGGATTGTACGGGCCGATCTGAAAGAGTGGTCTATCTATGCGGCTATTGGCGCGTTGCTTCTCGTATTGCGGATACCGCCAGTAGCCCGTCGAATTCCCCGCCTTATTGCGAAAAAAGCACCTTCTGCGACAAAAGCGTAATTAACGCTTGACGGCAGATTCTGGAAGTCTATAATTCGCCCCACTTCCGGCGCAGTCGAAACGGAAAACTCCTTGGTAAACAAAGAGTTACGCAAGATTCGACAGCGACCTGCTTCAGTTCATCGAAGCCCAGAAGGAGTTGGTAGAGCGGTGTCGTTTGGCTCTATTAACGTTTCGATCCTCTCGGTCGAAAGCGGAGAAAAAGAGGTGTTGACAGCAGCGTGTAACGCTGTAGAATTCGCCTCCCGCTAACGAGAGATCGGAAGCGCAAGTGGTTGAAGTTACAAAGGAAACTTTGAAAACTTCTGAAAATAATCACTTGACAGCAAGTGAGGCTGCTGTAGAATGCGCGCCTCGGTTGAGACGAAAGATCTTAACCAACCGC
>NZ_JBMDIS010000140.1:0-9841 GCF_057808775.1 Pseudomonas sp. FG86
GCAAGCTCCCTCGCCACAGGCTCAGGGCCACGCCAAAGTTGTGTAGATACCCATGCCCCGATGAGGGCGTGTCAGTTGAAACAGCTGTGGCTGAGGCACCGCCATCGGGAGCAAGCCCCTCGCACATTTGATTCGCAATGTTGCCCACATCCGGTTCACCTGCTACACCTTGTGTCTATGCCAATGACAAGGAAGCAGTCGTATGTCAGTCATGTCAGAAGTATCCCTGGATGGGAAGAAGTTGACGATCGCTATCAAGGGCCGGTTCGATTTCGGCAGCCATCAGGTGTTTCGTGACGCCTATGAGCGTTTCTACAAGGTGCCTGAGCTGTATGTGGTCGACCTGAAAGACACCACCTACATGGACAGCTCGGCACTGGGCATGCTCCTGCTGCTCAGGGACCATGCCGGCGGCGACGACGCGGAAGTCCAGGTGATCAACATCAACTCCGACGTGCGCAAGATCCTCGCCATTTCCAATTTCGACAAACTGTTCGATATCAGTTGAGCGTCCTGGCCCCCGTCCTCGAGGCGCTGACCATCCTGATCGCCGAGGACAGCGCCGCCGACCTGCTGCTGCTGTCGACCATCATTCGGCGCCAGGGCCATCAAGTCCTCACGGCCAGCAATGGTGAGGAAGCGGTCGCGGTGTTTAACCGCGACCGCCCGCAGTTGGTGTTGATGGATGCACTGATGCCGGTGATGGATGGCTTTGAAGCGGCGCGCCGGATCAAGCAGCTGGCCGGTGAAGCACTGGTGCCCATCATCTTCCTCACTTCCCTGCGCCAGAGCGAAGCCCTGGCCCAGTGCCTGGATGCGGGCGGCGACGACTTCCTGCCCAAGCCTTACAACCCGTTGATCCTGTCGGCCAAGATCAACGCCATGGACCGCCTGCGCCGCCTGCAAGCCACGGTGTTGCAGCAGCGCGACTTGATCGCCAGGCACCACGAGTACCTGTTGCACGAGCAGCGGGTGGCCAAGGCGGTGTTCGATAAAGTCGCCCATTCCGGCTGCATCAATGCCGCGCCGAATATTCGCTACCTGCAATCGCCTTACGCGCTGTTCAACGGTGACCTGCTGCTGGCGGCGTATACGCCGTCGGGTGATATGCATGTGCTGCTCGGCGACTTTACCGGCCATGGCTTGCCGGCGGCGGTGGGCGCCATGCCGTTGGCCGAGGTGTTTTATGGCATGACCGCCAAGGGCTACGGCCTGGCGCAGATCCTGCGCGAGATGAACGCCAAGCTCAAACGCATCCTGCCGGTGGACATGTTCTGCTGCGCCACCCTGTTGTGCCTGAGCACGCAGCGGCGGGCGGTGGAGGTGTGGAACGGCGGCATGCCCGAAGGCTATGTGCACGACATCGCCACTGGGCGGCGCACGCCACTGCTGTCCCGGCATTTGCCGCTGGGGGTGCTGTCAGCGCAGGCGTTTGATGATCGCACCGAAGTCTGGCCCATGGCCCTGGGCGACCGCGTGTTTCTGCTGTCGGATGGCGTGCTGGATACCGCCGATGCCAATGAACAGTTGTTCGGTGTCGAGCGATTGCAGCAGGTGTTCGCGTCCAATCGCGAGCCCGAGCGGCTGTTCGAAGACATCGAGCAGGCGTTGGCGGCGTTTCGCGGAGAGGCGCGGGACGACGTCAGCCTGGTGGAAATTACCCTGCAAGCGGATCCGCCGTTGCGTGCGACGGGGCTGTTATATGCCGACAGCGGCCAATCGTGCCCGTTGGACTGGTCGGTGAGTTTTGAATTTCGCGCCGAGACCCTCAAGCGCTACAACCCCTTGCCCTATCTGCTGCAACTGTTGCTGGAGATCCACGGCCTGCGGGAGCGGAGCGGGGCGCTTTACACGGTGATGGCCGAGCTGTATTCCAACGCCCTGGAGCACGGCGTGCTGGGCCTGGACTCGCGGCTCAAGCGCGATGCCCAGGGGTTTGCGCAGTATTATCGCCAGCGCAATGAGCGCTTGGCGCACCTCAACAGCGGCTACGTGCGTGTGCACGTGCAAGTGTCGCCCACCGCCGCGGGGGGCAAGATGACCCTGCGCGTCGAAGACAGTGGCCCTGGGTTCGATGTGGAGCAGGTGCTGGCGCGGCCGCTGGATTTCGACCGTCTGTCTGGCCGTGGCCTGAGCCTGGTGCGCCAGTTGAGCAGCGCGATAGGCTGGTCCGATGGCGGGCGCAGTGTCTGCGTGGAGTTTTCCTGGGAGGCTCTGGCATAATCCGCCGATTCTTGATCAAGGAGCGAACAAGTGGTTGAGGTTCATCTGGACCCAGACGTGTTGTCGGGTTTGCAGGAAATCATGGAAGGCGACTATCCCAAGCTGCTCGATACCTTTCTTGACGATTCGCAAAAGCGCGTCGAAGCGTTGCGCAAGGCCCGCGATGATGCCAAGGCATTGGGGCGCATTGCCCACAGCTTCAAGGGCAGCAGCGGCAACCTGGGGGCGGTACGCTTGGCGCAGTTGTGCCAGCGGCTGGAGGCTGAGTCCGTCGAGGCCGCGGCGGACCTGGGGGCCTTGGTCGACCAGATCGATCATGAGTTTGCGCTGGTCAAGCCGCTGTATGAGTCGGAGCGCCAGCGTTTTCAGATGTGATGAGCGTTGTCACCCAGGGTGAGGGGAACGATCAAGGCGTCCTTTGCAAACCTGGCCCGACTCTTGCTGTATGTCTTTTACTGCATCTCCGATCCCCATGCAGTGGAGACCTTTACCTATGCCAGTCGCCCCTAATTCGCTCCTACAGGCTGCCCCTGCGGCCAAGGCTCAAGCGCCCGCCGCCAATCCACCGGCAGTGGCTGCGGACCCACGGGACAAGGGCCCTGGCTTCGCTCAAGTGTTCGCCAGCCAGGCGTCGAAACCGACGGTCAAGGCCGACGATAACGCGCCAAAATCCACGCGGGACAAGCCTTCCGACAACAGCGCCAAACCGGTCGCGAACAACGATAAGCCTGCCGCCAACAACGACAAACCTGCCGCCAGCACGCCAGCGGTTGCCGATAGCGGCAATTCCTTGCCTGCCACCGTACCGGCCAAGTCCAGTGACAGCGCGAGCAGTGACGGCGACAAGCCCACTGATCCGACACTGGCGCAGCAGCCTCCAGTCGACCCCGTGGTCGACCCGGCCTTGATCACCACGGTCACCCCGGTTGTGGTGCCGGTACCGGTAGTGGCGCCGGTGGAAACGCCAGCACCGGCGCCTGTTGCCGCTGCCAAGGATGACAAGGCCCAGCCCGTGGTCGCCGCACCCGTCGCCGCCTCCGATCAGCCCCAGCCACCGGCCTTCGACCCCGAAGCCGACCCCCTCGACGCGATGCCGGCTGTGCGCCTGGCGATGGAGCAGGGCGGTCATGTGTCAGCCAGCAGCCAGACACCGGCGAAAACCGCACCGACTACGACTCAGGATCAACCGACCGCTGCACAGAGCTTTGCCGCTGGCATGGCCAATATGGTCGACCAGCAAGCCACCAAGGACAGCACCGACCAGGGGGGCGACAAAGCCTTCAGCGGGCTCATCGAAGGCGGCCTCAAGGACCTGAAGAACGCCAGCAGCGATACGCGTGTCGATGATTTTGCCAACCGCCTGGCCGCACTGACCCAGGCCGCCACGCCGAAAACCGCCAACGCCTTGCCGCCGGTGGCCAACGCACCGTTGGCCATGCATCAGAGCGGCTGGACAGAAGAAGTGGTCAACCGCGTGATGTACCTGTCCAGCGCCAACCTCAAGTCGGCGGAAATCCAGTTGCAGCCGGCTGAGCTGGGGCGCCTGGATATCAAGGTCAACATGACGGCGGACCAGCAGGCCCAGGTGACGTTCATGAGTGGTCACGCCGTGGTGCGTGAGGCGCTGGAAAGCCAGTCCGGCCGTCTGCGGGAGATGTTTGCCCAGCAGGGCATGGGCCAGGTGGACGTCAACGTATCCGACCAGTCCCGTGGCTGGCAGGGCCAGGGCCAGGAACAACAGCAGCAGAACCAGGCGCGCGGCGTGAGCGGCGGCGGCGGCCGGGGTGACGGCAGCGACTTGACGGATCACGCCGAGGTGGCCGCGGCCGTCGCGCCGGTGACCCAGACCGTGGTCGGCTCCAGCGCCGTCGATTACTACGCCTGATGTAAGTCTGGCATAGGACAAAATGTGGGAGGGGGCTTGCCCCCGATGAGGGTGTGTCAGTTCATCCATCAGTTGACTGATACACCGCTATCGGGGGCAAGCCCCCTCCCACACTTGATTTGTAGTGTTCCCTCGTCTGCGTCCAGCCAGACAACTCTGGCATAACACTTGCTCTTGCCTTTCCGAAGATCTATGAATCCCCGAATAGTGACGGATTATTGGCATGGCGAAGAGCGACGACGCAGCAACAGCACCCGCAGGCAAGGGTAAGGGCAAGCTCAAGCTTATCCTGGTGATTGTCCTGGGCCTGCTCCTGGCCATTGGCGCCTCTGTGGGCGGCACCTGGTACATCATGCACAGCAGTGCAAGCAAACCGGCACCCGCCGCCGAAACCGCCAGTAACGTCAAGCAACCGGCAATCTTCGAACCGATGCTTCCGGCCTTTGTCGCCAACTTCAACCAGAACGGCCGTCAACGCTACCTGCAGGTGAGCATCACCTTGCTGGCGCGCAACCAGGCCGACCTGGATGCCCTCAAGGTGCACATGCCCGTGATCCGCAACAACCTGGTCATGCTGTTCTCCGGGCAGAGCTTCGACGCCCTGGCCACCCCGGTGGGCCAGGAAATGCTGCGCCAGAAGGTCACCGCCAGCGTGCAGGAAGTGGCCCAGAAGGAGCTCGGCAAAGTGGTGATCGAGCAGGCGCTCTTTACTAATTTCGTATTGCAGTAGGATCACGACATGGCCGTGCAAGACCTGCTGTCCCAGGATGAAATCGATGCGCTGTTGCATGGCGTGGACGATGGTCTGGTACAGACCGAAACGGCTGCCGAGCCCGGCAGCGTCAAAAGTTATGACCTGACCAGCCAGGATCGCATCGTCCGTGGACGCATGCCGACCCTGGAGATGATCAACGAACGTTTTGCCCGCTACACACGGATCAGCATGTTCAACATGCTGCGCCGCTCGGCGGACGTGGCGGTAGGTGGCGTGCAGGTGATGAAGTTCGGTGAATACGTGCATTCGCTGTACGTGCCCACCAGCCTCAACCTGGTCAAGATCAAGCCGTTGCGCGGCACCGCGCTGTTCATCCTCGACGCCAAGCTGGTGTTCAAGCTGGTGGACAACTTCTTCGGCGGCGACGGCCGTCACGCCAAGATCGAAGGCCGTGAATTCACCCCGACCGAACTGCGGGTGGTGCGCATGGTGCTGGAGCAAGCCTTCATCGACTTGAAGGAAGCCTGGCAGGCGATCATGGAAGTCAATTTCGAGTACATCAACTCGGAAGTGAACCCAGCCATGGCCAACATCGTCGGCCCCAGCGAAGCCATTGTGGTGTCCACCTTCCACATCGAACTCGATGGCGGCGGCGGCGACCTGCACGTGACCATGCCGTACTCGATGATCGAGCCGGTGCGCGAAATGCTCGACGCCGGTTTCCAGTCCGACCTGGACGACCAGGACGAACGCTGGGTCAAGGCCCTGCGCGAAGACCTGCTCGACGTCGACGTTCCCCTGAGCGCCACCGTGGCCCGTCGCCAGTTGCGCTTGCGCGATATTTTGCACATGCAGCCAGGCGATGTGATTCCAGTGGAATTGCCGGAAGAAATGATCATGCGCGCCAATGGCGTGCCGTCGTTCAAGGTCAAGCTCGGTTCCCACAAGGGCAACCTGGCGCTGCAAGTGGTCGAGGCGATCAACCGTCGCTGAGCCACCCCGATTGATGCACCCCCATTTATGAATGTTTGCTCCGCCGAGGACATGTAATGGCTACCGAACACGAAAGCACTTCCGCCGAAGACCAGGCCCTGGCCGACGAATGGGCCGCGGCCCTGGAAGAAACCGGTGATGTCGGCCAGGACGATATCGACGCATTGCTGGCCGCTGACGCCGCCACCGCGCCGGCCGGCAAGCGCCTGCCGATGGAAGAGTTCGGCAGCGTGCCGAAGAACAACGAGCCGGTGACCCTCGATGGCCCGAACCTGGATGTGATTCTCGATATCCCGGTGTCGATCTCCATGGAAGTGGGCAGCACCGACATCAACATCCGCAACCTGCTGCAACTCAACCAGGGCTCGGTGATCGAGCTGGACCGCCTGGCCGGCGAACCGCTGGACGTGCTGGTCAACGGCACCCTGATCGCCCATGGCGAAGTGGTGGTGGTCAACGAAAAGTTCGGCATCCGCCTGACCGACGTGATCAGCCCGAGCGAACGCATCAAGAAGTTGCGCTGATATGAAACGGCTGATGGTGGGACTGTTAGTCGCGCTGCCATTGGCGGCCTGGGCCGCCGAGCCGGTGGCCCAGGCCGCCGCTGCGCCGGTGGGCGGTGGCGTCGGCGGGCAACTGACCCAGCTGGTGCTGGGCCTGTTGCTGGTGGTCGGCTTGATCTTCGTGCTGGCCTGGCTGATGCGCCGTGTGCAGAACATCGGCCCGGGCAATGCCCAGGTCATCGAGATGATCGGCTCGCGCGCCCTTGGCCCACGTGATCGGCTGGTGCTGGTGCAGGTGGGCGAGGAGCAGATTCTGCTGGGTATAACCCCCGGCCGCATCACCCCGCTGCATGTGCTCAAGACCCCGGTGAACGTGGACGCGTCCCAGCCCGCCACGCCAGAATTCGCCCAGCGCCTGATGGAGTTGCTGGGCAAGGATCAGAAGGATAAGAAGTAATGCGCGTTTTATTGACGCTCATGCTGTGGCTGGTCGCGCCACTGGCGTTGGCCGCCGACCCGTTGTCGATCCCGGCGATCACCCTGGGTACCAACGCGGCCGGAGCCCAGGAGTATTCGGTCAGCCTGCAGATCCTGCTGATCATGACCGCGCTGAGCTTTATCCCGGCGTTTGTCATGCTGATGACCAGCTTTACGCGGATCATCATCGTCTTCTCGATCCTGCGCCAGGCCCTGGGCCTGCAGCAGACCCCTTCGAACCAGATCCTCACCGGCATGGCGCTGTTCCTCACGCTGTTCATCATGGCCCCGGTGTTCGACAAGGTGAACCAGCAAGCCCTGCAGCCCTACCTGGCGGAGAAAATGACCGCCCAGGACGCGATCGACAAGGCTCAGGGCCCGATCAAGGACTTCATGTTGTCGCAGACTCGCTCCAGCGACCTGGAGTTGTTCATGCGCCTGTCCAAGCGGACCGACATCGCCACCCCGGACCAGGCGCCGCTGACCATCCTGGTGCCGGCGTTCGTCACCTCTGAACTGAAGACTGCGTTCCAGATCGGCTTCATGATCTTTATCCCGTTCCTGATCATCGACCTGGTGGTGGCGAGCGTGCTGATGGCCATGGGTATGATGATGCTGTCGCCGCTGATTATTTCGTTGCCGTTCAAGATCATGCTGTTTGTGCTGGTGGACGGCTGGGCGCTGATTATCGGCACGTTGGCCAGCAGTTTCGGCGGAGTGTAGCGACATGACTCCAGAAGTAGCGGTCGACCTGTTCCGTGAAGCGCTGTGGCTGACCACCATGATGGTGGCGGTGCTGGTCGTGCCGAGCCTGTTGGTTGGCCTGCTGGTGGCGATGTTCCAGGCCGCGACCCAGATCAACGAACAAACCTTGAGCTTCCTGCCGCGCCTGCTGGTGATGCTGATCACGCTGATCGTCGCCGGCCCGTGGCTGGTGCAAACCTTCATGGAATACATCCTGCAGCTGTATGGCAGTATTCCGCAGTTGATCGGCTGAGCCCATGCAATCGCTGCTGGCCTTGACCGATACCCAGATCAGTACCTGGGTGGCGTCCTTCATCCTGCCGCTGTTTCGCGTCACGGCGGTGCTGATGAGCATGCCGGTGTTCGGGACTACCCTGGTGCCACGCCGCATCCGCCTGTACTTCGCCGTGGCGATTACCGTGGTGCTGGTACCCGGCCTGCCGCCGATGCCGCCGGTCAATGCGTTGGACCTCAGTGCGCTGATGCTGATTGCCGAACAGATCCTGATCGGCTCGCTGCTTGGCTTCTCCCTGCAACTGTTCTTCCAGGCGTTCGTGATTGCCGGGCAAATCATCTCGATCCAGATGGGCATGGGCTTCGCCTCCATGGTCGACCCCACCAACGGCGTGTCGGCGGCGGTGATCGGACAGTTCCTGACCATGCTGGTGACCTTGCTGTTCCTGGCCATGAACGGCCACCTGGTGGTGTTCGAGGTGCTGACCGAAAGCTTCACCACCTTGCCGGTGGGCTCGGGGTTGGTGGTCAATCATTTCTGGGAACTGGTGGGGCGCCTGAGCTGGGTGTTGGGCGCATCGCTGCTGCTGGTGTTGCCGGCCATCACCGCGTTGTTGGTGGTCAACATCGCGTTCGGCGTGATGACCCGCGCGGCGCCGCAACTGAACATCTTTTCGATTGGTTTCCCGTTGACCCTGGTGCTGGGCATGGGGATTTTCTGGGTCGGCATGGCTGACATTCTCAATCAGTATCAACCGCTGGCGACCGACGCCCTGCAGTTCTTACGTGATCTGGCACGGGCGCGCTGAGCCATGGCCGAGAGCGAGAGTGGTCAGGACAAAACAGAAGACCCCACGGAGAAGCGCAAAAAGGACTCCAGGGAGAAGGGCGAGATTGCCCGTTCCAAGGAGCTCAACACCGTTGCGACCATGATGGCCGGGTCCGGCGCCTTGCTGATCTATGGCGGCGGCCTGGCGCTGGACCTGATGGAGCTGATGAAACTCAACTTCACCTTGCCCCGTGAAGTACTCCTTAGCCCCGGCGCCATGGGGCAATACCTGCTGCATTCAGGGAAGATCGCGATCCTGGCGGTGCAACCGATCCTGATCACGTTGCTGCTGGCTGCGCTGATCGGTCCGGTCGCCCTGGGCGGCTGGCTGTTCGCCGCGAGCAGCATGGCGCCCAAGTTCAGCCGTATGAACCCGGCAGCCGGGCTCAAGCGCATGTTTTCCAGCAAAGCCCTGGTGGAGCTGCTCAAGGCTCTGGCCAAGTTCATCCTGATCCTGTTCGTGGCGCTGGCAGTATTGTCCTCCGACATCGACGACCTGCTGCGCATTGCTCATGAACCGCTGGAGTCCGCGATCATTCATAGCGTGCAAGTGGTGGGCTGGAGCGCGCTGTGGATGGCCGCAGGATTGATCCTGATCGCTGCGGTGGATGCGCCGATCCAGTTGTGGGAAAGCCACAAGAAACTGCTGATGACCAAGCAGGAAGTGCGCGACGAGCACAAGGACCAGGAGGGTCGTCCTGAGGTCAAGCAACGTATTCGCCAGCTGCAGCGCGAAATGTCCCAGCGCAAGATGATGGCCGCGGTGCCCGACGCCGACGTGGTTATCACCAACCCGACCCACTACGCCGTCGCGCTCAAGTACGACCCGGAGAAAGGCGGCGCGCCGATGCTGCTGGCCAAGGGCAGCGACTTTACCGCGCTGAAAATTCGCGAAATCGCCGTGGCCAACGACATCCTGCTGCTGGAGTCGCCGGAGCTGGCGCGGTCGATCTTCTACTCCACCGACCTCGACCAGGAAATTCCCGCCGGGTTGTACCTGGCCGTTGCGCAGGTGTTGGCGTATGTCTACCAGATCCGCCAATACCGCGCAGGCAAGGGCAAGCGCCCTGATCCGCTCAAGGACCTGCCGATCCCGCCAGACCTGCGCCGGGATTCTTGATCACATTCTCTGTGGCAAGCCGGCCTATTGTGGCAAGCAGGCTGACCGTGGCAAGCAGGTTGGCTGTGGGGGGGGGGGGGGGGGGGGGGGGGGGGGGGGGGGGGGGGGGGGGGGGGGG
>NZ_JBMDIS010000141.1:0-9680 GCF_057808775.1 Pseudomonas sp. FG86
TTTAGCGGTCAGTTCAGGCTCACTTCAGGTCAAATTGACCGACCATCCCAGACTGGTAATGACCTGGCACGTTGCAGGCAAATTGAAGTCCAGTTGTATTGTTGAAGGTCCAGATCAATTCCTTTGTTGCTCCTGGCTCGATCAGCATGCTGTTCGGGTCGTTGTGTTCCATTCCAACCATCTTCATCCCTCCCATGCTGTGACCCATGCTGCCCGTCATTTTCCCTGACCCGGTGGGTGTAAGCGTTCCATTCTGGAACATGCTCGCCATTTCTTTTTGGTGCGCCGCATGAGCGGCGGCTTGGCCGATATTGAATTCGTGCAGCAGTGCGCCCTTATTACGAAGGACAAAACGAATAGTCTCACCAGGCTTCACATCGATGTTTTTAGGCATGAAGAAAATATCACCCATCTCCACATCTACCGTACGGGTCACCGCAGAAGCGACGCCAGGCTGGCCGATGTCCTCTTTGCCATGACCTACGTCTGCCATGGCCGTCGCACCGAAGAATAAGGTGATCGCCGCAATAACTGGGGTAACGAGCTTAGCTTTCATGATGACCTCAAGAGCAAATGGAAAACACTAGCTATGCTAAACGGATAGAGCTGCCAGCTAACTGACGTGAACACTACATTTCTGTCAGTTTCCAAGAGTAGTACGGCGCGCATATGACGCCGTACCAACCGAGCGGATCAAACAGCCCATCGGAGGTACCCGGTTACTGATGGTTCTCAGAAAGCATCAGTTTGTGTTCGCGCTGCATTTGGTTCAAAACGTCATCAACCATAGCGTCGTGCTTTTCCATCCAGGAAAGATGTTCCTGAGGCGACATTGATGCTTTTGGGTGATCCTGATGGAGTTGGTTCATGATTTCGCCCAGCAGTTTCATATGCTCGGCCATGTGTACATGGCGCTCTCCCTCTGGGGCTTTTTCAGCTTGCACCAAGGTCGCTTCTGCTTTGTCGCGTAGGCTTTCCATACGCTCCGCAATCCGATCTGCGCCACCTTCAGCCAAAGCAGACGCTGAGATGAGTATCGAACCCACAAAGAAAAGGATTTTTAGATGATTCATGAGGAAGCTCCTTTTTGATCTGTTTTCCGGCTCCCCCAAGGTTTCATGCGGAGGCGTCGGTCGAGTACTAGGGAGTACCCATGCTCGAACCCTAGACAGCACTCGCTGACATCTACCTGAAGCCAATATTACTTTTCTGTCAGTTGCTGGTTGGCAGAAGCATTTCCTTGCAGACTCATCATCACAATCATTCGAGAGCCACCCCCATGAGACTTCTGGTTGCGGAAGACGAACCCAAAATAGGCATTTATTTGCAGCAAGGTCTTGCTGAGGCAGGGTTCAATGTTGATCGCTTTACCAATGGTAAGGAGGCGCTTCAACACGCGTTGAGCGAGGCTTATGACCTGCTGATTCTCGATGTGATGATGCCTGGGCTGGACGGATGGGAAGTACTTCAGAAGGTGCGGGCATCCGGAAAAAATGTCCCCGTGCTTTTTCTCACGGCGCGAGACCGCGTCGAGGATCGCGTCAAAGGACTTGAGCTGGGGGCAGACGATTACCTCATAAAACCCTTCGCTTTTTCTGAATTGCTTGCCCGCGTCAGAACGCTGCTGCGAAGAGGGAGTACAGCCCCCTCCCAAACTCATATGAAATTGGCTGATCTTGAGGTTGACCTGCTCAAGCGCAGGGTTGTCCGTGGAGGCAAACGTATAGATCTCACGGCCAAAGAGTTTGCGTTACTCGAATTGCTGCTCCGTCGTCGAGGTGAGGTGCTGCCTAAGTCGCTTATCGCTTCCCAGGTGTGGGACATGAACTTCGACAGCGATACGAACGTCATCGAGGTCGCCGTAAGGCGGCTCAGAGCAAAGATTGATGATGATTTTGAGGTCAAGCTTATCCACACCTCCCGAGGCATGGGCTACATGCTAGATGCGCCGGATTCTGGGACGGGGCTGGAATGAAGCGAATGTCTCTGACTACCCGCATGAGCCTGATGTTCATGCTAGCTGTAACGGCGGTGCTCACCGTCGCTGGACTCAGTTTTAACAGCCTTAGCCGGCATCATTTCAAAATGCTAGATCAGCAGGCGCTAAACGAGAAGCTACACTCGACCCAAAGAATTTTGACGGGATTGAGTAGCATTGACCAGTTCAGTGATGTTAAGCCTGAGTTGGAGGCGCTGCTGGGTGCTCACCGAGATTTGACAGCCCTGATCTTCGATGGTCACGGCAAGACCCTTTTTGCTGATCCAGGTCCAATCGATATTCCTGAAGACTTTCGCACGACCTCAAACAACAACGTTTGGGAGTGGCGTGATGATGAGCAAACGTTCCGGGGAATAACGGCGCAGGCGATTGTGACTGGACAAGAAAAACCGCTGACCGTTATGTTGATCTTTGACGTTACGCAACATATGGCGTTCTTTGAGACGCTTGAACGCTGGTTTTTGATAGGGTTGTTTATAAGCGCGCTGGTCAGTGCGGCGCTGGGCTGGATGGTCGCGAGCAGTGGACTAAGACCTATTCGCCAGGTTACTCAAGTCGCTGCGTCAATGTCTGCTAAATCGCTCAAAGAACGGATTCCTTTAGCGGCCGTGCCTAAAGAGCTTCAGCAGATGGTGCTTTCTTTCAATGCAATGTTATCTAGACTTGACGATGCATTTGTTCGCTTATCAAACTTCTCTGCGGACATTGCTCACGAACTACGAACACCAGTCAGCAATTTGATGACACACACCGAAGTGGTGCTTTCTCGAAAAAGGAATATTGAAGATTACGAAGACAACTTGTATTCGAATCTTGATGACCTGAAGCGTATGGGGCGGATGATCGATGACATGCTTTTTCTAGCGAAATCAGATAATGGTCTGATTACTCATGAAAACAAACCGATAGACTTGGTAGCGCTAGTAGAAAAATTACTCGAGTACTACCGCTTGTTGGCTGATGAGCAAGGCATCGACCTTAAGGTGACAGGGAGGGGCAGCGTCCGAGGTGACGTTCTTATGCTCGACAGGGCTATCTCTAATCTGCTCTCGAATGCCCTCCGGTACACCCCCGCAGGGAAATGTATCAGCGTCGATATAAGGCAGGAAGGGACGTCAATCTCTGTCTCCGTGGAAAACCCTGGAGAACCTATCGCTCCTGAGCACCTTGAAAAACTGTTTGATCGATTTTATCGAGTGGACCCCGCTCGTAGAGAAGGAAACCCAAGTAATGCGGGGCTAGGCTTATCAATCACTCGATCCATTATCGAGTCGCATGGCGGCAAGATATGGTGCACGTCGTCAGATGGAAAAACAGCCTTTCATATACAGCTCCCATGTGCGAGTGCAGAAAATGCCTAATCAACGACACCATATACACCCGAGCAGCTATGTGGTCTTGCGAACGGTTTTCACGGTGTGAACGTCGCAAAACGGAAGCCCGTTTTAACCATTTTTTCAAGAAATTCAGCGTCCCAAAGCAGGTCCAAGCTGACTGAAATGTAATCGAATAGTTTGCGTTCGTGTGGCATCGTGTACTTGCGCTGTGACGTTGGAATTCTTGTGATTATTCCTGTCCAGCCCGCCCTAGAACACGGAATTTGCTAGGTAGCTCGCCAGTGTTTTTAATAAGCGTAAAAGTAATAACTAGATACTCATCAAAAACCTAGAATCAACAGCTTTTGCTGTGAGGAGTCTTGCATGTCATTCCTTAAAACCACCACCGTAGCTGTAGCACTGACAGCGGGTTTGCTTTTGAGTGCAGTTGCTCAAGCACATCCAAAGCTGCTTTCTTCTACTCCAGCAGAAGGGTCGGATGTTGCTGCTCCTGCGAAAATTGAACTGCAATTTTCTGAGAATCTAACGACTCAGTTTTCCGGTGCTAAGCTGATCATGACCGATATGCCTGGCATGCCTAACTCCCCAATGGGCGTTAAAGCAGCCGTTGCAGGCGGTGGAGATCCTAAGACGATGGTTATTACGCCTGCATCGCCATTGACCACAGGTACTTATAAAGTTGAGTGGCGTGCCGTCTCGTCTGACACTCATCCAATCACCGGCAATTTTTCTTTCAAAGTGAAATGATTCATGAGCGACTCAATAAATATAGCTGTTCGCTTTGCTCTATATTTTGATCTGATGCTGTTATTTGGACTGGCAATATTTGGTCTTTATAGCCTGAGGGGAAAAGAGAGAGTATCGGGAGCGGTTTTAAATTTTGAGTCGCTTCTTTACAGTACATCTGTTTTAGGTGTAGCTCTGTCTCTAGCAGCCATGTTGTTGCTTGCGAAAGCTATGAGTGGTGTGTCGGGCTTCATGGAGCTACATCACCATATTTTTCAAATGGTTCTCATGGGGACTGACGTCGGTTTGACCTGGATGGTCCGGATAGTGGCGTTGCTGACGGCTGTTCTCGGCGTTGCTCTGAGCAAGCGCTTTCCGACACTCAGTCTTTGGATTGTCACTGTATGTGGCGCCATTGCGCTAGCGACGCTGGCATGGACAGGGCATGGTGCGATGGACGAAGGGAGCCGTCGTTACTGGCATTTTACTAGCGACATCTTCCATCTCTTGGCCGCAGGCGGTTGGTTGGGTGCGTTGGCAGCATTTGCACTGCTGCTGCGTTTAAAATCGCTGAAAGGTGATCAGGAAGTACGAGTTCTTGCTCGGGTACTGACAGGGTTTGAATCGGCCGGCGCGGTGATTGTAGTGATCATCAGTATAACGGGCGTGGTGAATTATCTATTTATCGTAGGACCGAGCCTCGATGAGGTGATGCTCAGCACTTATGGCCAGTTGCTATTTTTGAAAATCCTGCTATTTGCAGGGATGATCGTATTAGCCACGCTTAACCGTTTTCATCTAAGCCCCTTATTGGAGCGATCAGTTCGCAATGGCGAATACGCTGTCGCGGTGAATGCCTTGCGCCGTAGCATGAAACTTGAGTTTTCAATGGCGGTCATCATTATCTGTCTTGTCGCATGGTTAGGTACTTTAAGCCCTGTCATGGAAATGAGCGCAGCATAGACGTTGGTAACAGCCAATACAGGAGTCTTAAGGGTGAATTGTAAGGGCCATTTGCACCGTCTACACTTTAGCCCATGAAACGCTATGTGCGGTGTTGCCTGATTTTCCTAATTAGCTTGGCGCTTCCCCTTAGCGGGATGGCGGGTGTTCAGGCATCGACTGAACCATGCCCGATGAAAACCATGGGTATAGCGATGATGGATGGTATGGGTCAAGACTGCTGCCACGACATGAAAAGTACCGCTGAGCATGGCAAACCTTGTAAGTCGGGCCAGGAATGCAAAACGGGCGGCATGCTGCAAGTCTCGATCATCAAGCCTCCTATTACCTTGTCCAGTCCAATCGTTCTGCCCTTCTCCAGCCATTTCCCACTCGTACAAACCCCTTCTGGGTTATGGCGACCTCCCCGTACTTGATTCCTGTACCACACTGAGCCTCATTCCGCGTTAGCGGGATGGCATATCTGCGCGCATGTCTTATGAAGCGCGCGGTGGATCATCACAGGAATCGTGAACATGAACTCCAACTGCTTTTGCACAGGTTGGTCCCTCGTGGCCGGCCTGGCGGCAAGCGTACTGGCATTGCCGAGCCTTGCTGGTGCATTGACACTCGATGAAGCGCTGCGGCTGGCCGAAAACAATGCACCGTCGTTGACCGCACAAGACGCCAAAATTCAAGCAGCCACCAGTGCGGCCATTCCCGCCGGCGAACTACCCGATCCCAAGCTACTGCTGGGCGTGCAGAACTACCCCATTGGTGGACCCGACAGATGGAGCATCGACCAGGACTTCATGACCATGCAAGTGGTCGGGATTAGGCAGGAGATGCCCAACAGCGACAAGCGCAAAGCACGTATCGAGGTCGCGGATGCGGCTGTTGATCGAGCGTCAGCCGAGCGTCGAGTGGCGCGTCTGAACGTCCGACAGTCCACGGCATTAGCCTGGATCAGAAGCTACTCGGTTGAGCGTAAAGATGCGTTGTTCCAGGACTTCTACAAAGAAAACCGTCTTCTGACCGATACCGTCAGAGCTCAGATTGCGGGTGGCCGAGCCCAACCCGCCGATGCGGTGACACCTAAACAGGAAGCTGCTCAACTGGCTGAGCAGCAGGATGATTTAGTTCGTCAACGTGCACAGGCCCGGGCCGCCCTCAAGCGCTGGATTGGCCCTGCCGCCGATGACAAACCGGTAGGCGGTTTGCCTGATTGGCCTATTGAGACCTCAGGTTACTCCCATAAGCTGCAACATCACCCCGAATTAGCGGCTTTTGTGCCGATGACCCGTGAAGCACAAGCCAAGATCCGTGAAGCTGAGGCGGAAAAGCAGTCTGACTGGAGCTGGGAATTCGATTATCAGCACCGAGGCCAACAATTCGGTGACATGGTCAGCGTGCAGTTTTCATGGGATCTCCCGCTGTTCCCTAACTCTCGGCAAAACCCCAAGATTGCGGCCAAGCACGCCGAACTAAACCAGCTTGAGGCTGAGCGCGAAGCCCTGTCACGCGAGCATACCCAGCAACTGGAGGATGAGTTGGCTGACTACGAGCGCCTCAATCGTGCAGTCAGCCGTAATCAGGAAAGCTTGTTGCCGTTGGCTAAAGAAAAGGTCGAACTCACGATGGCCAGCTACCGCTCCGGCAAGGGTGATTTGAACTCGGTTGTTGCCGCCCGACGCGAACTCATCGAAGCCCGTCTCAAGCAGGTTGACGTTGAAGAGCAACGTGCCCTGACCAGCGCTCGCCTGTATTTCTCTTACGGGGAGTCCGCTCAATGATTTTTAAATTATGGAAAGGGACTTTAATCATCGGCATCTCGATTGCCTTGGGTGTTGCCGGGGGTTACTGGTTAGCCCAACCGCGAATGAGCGGAGTAGCTGGTGTCGTACCGGATCATGAACCCAAAGCCTCTGCCGATCGAAAAGTTCTGTATTGGTATGATCCCATGTACCCACAACAGAAATTCGATAAACCGGGTAAGTCACCCTTCATGGACATGCAGATGATCCCTCAATACGCAGATACCAAGGGGGACAGCGCTGCCATTCGAATTGATCCAAGCCTGACTCAGAACCTTGGTGTGCGACTGGCTAGTGTCAGTCGAGGCGTATTTGCCTCGACACTGAACGTGGTAGGTGTGCTGGCCTTCAACGAACGGGACGTTGCAGTCATTCAGGCCCGTACAGCGGGTTTTGTCGAGCGTGTGTATGCCCACGCACCTGGTGATGTGCTGAAAGCGAATGCCGCCTTGGCAGATATCTTGGTGCCGGAGTGGGCAGCTGCTCAGGAGGAATTTCTCGCCCTCAAGCGTAGTGGCGATGCTGGCTTGCTGACAGCGGCCCGGCAGCGACTGCGGCTAACCGGAATGCCACTTACGTTAATTGCTCAAGTTGAGCGCACTGGCAAAGTTCAATCGAACCTGACGCTGACCAGCCCTATTGGTGGTGTGCTTCAAGAGCTGAGTGTGCGTGAAGGTATGACGGTGGCCGCAGGCGAGACGTTGGCTCGTGTTAATGGTTTGAGCAGTGTCTGGCTGGCCGTGGCTGTACCAGAGGCGGAAGCTGGGTCAATCGTAGTAGGGCAAGCAGCTGAAGCGCGTTTATCCGCATTCCCTGGAGTTGTGCTCAAGGGCGTCGTCAGTGCGATTCTTCCGGAAACCAGTTCGGACAGTCGCACACTTCGCGTTCGAGTTGAGTTACCCAATCCAGATGGCCGACTCAGACCAGGTTTGACCGCACAGGTAAGCCTCAATCGTTCAACGGAGCAAAGTGTTCTGTGGGTGCCGAGCGAGGCCGTCATTCGTACCGGTCGACGTGCGTTGGTCATGCTCTCTGAAGACGCTGGTCGATATCGCCCGGTGGAGGTGCAGCTAGGCCAGGATAACGATGGCAAGACGGCGATATTGAAAGGCTTGGAAGAGGGGCAGAAAGTGGTGACCTCTGGCCAGTTCCTGCTCGACTCGGAGGCCAGTCTCAAGGGCGTTGTCGCAAGCTCATTGGACGTTTCGCCATCTACTATGCCCGTTGGCGCTTTGCATGAGGCCGATGGTCAGATCGTTGAGATCAACGACAAAGAAGTCACGCTCGCCCACGGTCCCTTCAAGACATTGGGTATGCCAGGCATGACGATGACTTTCCCTCTCGCCACTCCTGCTCTGATGAAGGGCCTAAAAACGGGCGACAAGGTTCGGATCGCTGTTAGCCAGACGGACGATGGTCTGCGTGTTGAACGTCTGGAACGCTCTGGGGGCCAGCCATGATTGCGGCCCTTATTCGCTGGTCGGTGGCCAACCGCTTTCTTGTGTTGCTGGCGACGCTGTTCGTCACGGCATGGGGGATCTGGGCGGTTCAAAGTACGCCCATCGATGCATTGCCAGACCTGTCGGATGTTCAGGTAATTATCCGTACACCTTACCCAGGCCAAGCCCCACAGATCGTCGAAAACCAGGTGACCTATCCACTGGCAACCACCATGCTCTCGGTACCTGGGGCCAAGACTGTGCGCGGTTACTCCTTCTTTGGCGACAGCTTCGTTTATGTGCTGTTCGAAGACGGAACTGACTTGTACTGGGCCCGCTCGCGGGTGTTGGAATACCTGAGCCAGATACAAAGCCGCCTACCAGCCAGTGCTAAGCCAGCCTTAGGACCTGATGCCACTGGCGTTGGCTGGATTTTCCAGTACGCGTTGGTTGATCGCAGCGGTGGGCACGATCTGGCGCAACTGCGAGCCCTACAGGACTGGTTTCTCAAATTCGAGCTCAAGACGCTGCCGAACGTTGCGGAAGTTGCCACCGTAGGTGGCATGGTCAAACAGTATCAGGTCCAGCTCGATCCGCTAAAGTTGGCGAACTTGGGTATCACGCAGTCTGAGGTGACCGAGGCGATCGGCAAAGCCAATCAGGAAACCGGTGGAGCCGTGCTGGAAATGGCGGAGACAGAGTTCATCGTACGAGCTTCCGGCTACCTAAAGACGCTCAATGACTTTCGCGCCATCCCGCTCAAACTGGGCGCGGGCAGTGTGCCGGTCACGTTGGGCGATGTTGCCACGATTCAGTTAGGGCCTGAGATGCGTCGAGGCATTACCGAACTCGACGGTGAAGGTGAGACCGTCGGCGGCGTGGTGATTCTGCGCAGCGGTAAGAATGCTCGTGAAACCATTGCGGCGGTCAAGACCAAACTCGACGAGCTGAAAAGCAGTCTGCCGGCGGGGGTAGAAATCGTCACCACGTACGACCGCAGCAAGTTGATTGATCGTGCCGTGGAAAACCTCAGCCACAAGCTGATCGAAGAGTTCATCGTCGTCGCGTTGGTCTGCGGAATCTTTCTCTGGCACCTGCGTTCATCTCTGGTGGCAATCATCTCCCTGCCGGTTGGGGTGCTGATCGCCTTCATCGTGATGCGCTATCAGGGTATCAACGCCAACATCATGTCCCTTGGCGGGATTGCCATCGCCATCGGCGCTATGGTCGACGCTGCCGTGGTGATGATTGAAAATGCCCACAAGAAGGTCGAGGCTTGGCACGTGGCCAATCCTGGGGAGGAACTGAAAGGTGAACGTCATTGGCACGTGATGACTGAAGCGGCTGCCGAGGTAGGACCTGCATTGTTCTTCTGTCTGCTGATCATCACCCTGTCGTTCATTCCGGTGTTCACGCTGGAGGC
>NZ_JBMDIS010000142.1:0-9632 GCF_057808775.1 Pseudomonas sp. FG86
CCAGGTTTTGGGGCCGCTTCGCAGCCCAACGCGGGGCAAGCCCGCTCGCCACAGGAAGCCCGCCCGCCACAACAAGCCCCATTGCCATAACAGTCCCGCTATCACAACGAGCGGGGTCATAACCAGGTTGCATCCCAAAGCGGATAATCGCTAATCCGCTCCACCAACCTTGCGCGCAGGGGGTTGGCGACGATATAGCGTGCCATTTTCCGAATATCATCTTCAGCCCGCACCGCCCGGTCGTGGTAGCCACGCTGCCAGAATTTCTCCCGACTGCCACGGGCTTTGTTGATGCTTGAGGTGCTGCGCGACTTGGTCTGGCGCATCACATCAGGCAACGTCGTACCGTTGAGGTCGAACAGCCAATGAAAGTGGTCCGGCATGATCACCCACGCCAGGGAATTGACCTGTCCTGAATCATGAACTCTCTTGAGTTCGGCGACTAATAACCGCCCCAGGTGAAAGTCGCGAAACAATGGGTGGCGGTGATGCACGACAGCGGTGACCAGATAGGCCCGGCCGGTTTCTGAATAGCGACCACGTCGCAATAGGTGAGAGTTTGGCTGACGAGGCAATCCGTTGCTCCTTCGCGTAGATAAGAAGCTTTCACGCTAGCAGCGGAGGCGAAATAGCTGACTTGAGTTGCGTATCCCTTTATTGCATTGCAACAGGCGGACACGACTTATTCTGGCAGCGGGCCTGTTGTGAGTGGGCCGGGCCTGTTGTGGCGAGCGGGCTTGCCCCGCGTTGGGGCGCGAAGCGGCCCCAAAACCTGGCGATTTAATGTACCTGGATAAGCGCGGTGGCCTTATTGGGGCTGCTTCGCAGCCCAACGCGGGGCAAGCCCGCTCGCCACAGGAAGCACGCTCGCCATAACAGACTCACTTGCCACAACAAGCACGCTCGCCATAACAGGCCCGCTTGCCACAGCCCCCCAGGTGCAGGAATCGGCTTGTTACGGTTCAGTCGTTGCCCAGCGGCGGCAGGCGCCGTTTCACCGGGGTTTTCTTGACGATGGCGGTATTGGTTTCCGCGTAGGCGTTGATCCGGTCCAGCAGGTTGTCGAGATGGTCCATGGTGCGCACATGCAAGCGGGCAATAAAACAATCTTCGCCCGTGACCTTATCGCATTCGGTGAATTCAGGGATCGCCTGGATCTGGCGCTCCACCTCCTGCAATTTGCCGGGCAGGGGGCGGATGCGCACGATGGCTTGCAGCAGGTAGCCAAAATGCCTGGGGTCGATATCGACCGTGTAGTGGGTCAGTACGCCACGCTCTTCGAGGCGACGCAGGCGTTCGCCGACGCTGGGCGACGACAGGCCGGTGATGCCCGCCAGGGCCTTGAGGGACAACCGCGAGTCATCCATCAAGGCGGCGATGAGTTGCTGGTCGATGGTGTCGATCATGGAGTTCGCCTAATAAGAAAAGGTAATTTCGGTTTTTTGCCTTTTTTAGTCGCTGGAGCCGATCACGAGCAGATTGCCATAATTGAGCCTCACTTGAGGAGCTTCAATCATGGATACATCCATCCGTCGCGGGTCGTGGGAAATGGTCGCCGCCATGCTGATCTCGGGGACCATCGGCTGGTTTGTGCTGGTGTCGGGCGTGTCGGTCATCGAAGTGGTGTTCTGGCGCTGTTTGATCGGTGGGCTGATGCTGCTGCTGGTGTGCGCGCTGCTGGGCTACCTGCGGCCGGACCTGCTCAGTTGGGCCAAGCTGGGCTTGGCGATGCTCAGTGGCGTGGCCATCGTCGGCAACTGGTTGCTGTTGTTCGAATCCTATTCCCGCGCATCGATCGCCATCAGCACGGCGGTGTACAACGTGCAGCCGTTCATGCTGGTGATGCTGGCGGCCGTGTTTCTAGGTGAAAAAATCACCGTGCAGAAACTGGCGTGGCTGAGCGTGGCGTTCCTGGGAATGCTGGCGATTGTCACCGCCCATGGCGATCAGCCAACCGGCGACGATTACCTGGCAGGCATCGCCTTGGCGCTGGGCGCGGCATTGCTGTACGCGATTGCCGCGCTGATCATCAAGCGTTTGAAGGACGTACCGCCGCATTTGATGGCGTTGATCCAGGTGACGACGGGCGCACTGCTGCTGGCGCCGCTGGTGCCTTGGCATAGCTTGCCGGTCACCACCAACGCCTGGGCGGCACTGGCGACGCTCGGCGTGGTGCACACCGGGTTGATGTATGTGTTGCTGTATGGCGCGATCCAGAAACTGCCCACCGCCATCACCGGCGCACTGTCGTTTATCTACCCGATTGCGGCGATCTTCGTCGATTGGATTGCCTTCGGGCATCGCCTGGGCTGGCTGCAATGGCTCGGGGTAGCGGCCATTCTGCTGGCAGCGGCGGGGTTGCAGCGGGGCTGGTGGTGGCCCCGCTCCCACAGGGTCAGTGTGTGCCCTGATAGATGAGGTTTTCCGGGTTGAAATGCTCCACCACGCTGCCCGGTTGCGGCAGCCCAAGGATGTGCCCCTTGATCTTGCCCACCACGTGCATCTCGCAGGGTTTGCAGTCGAACTTCAGGGTCAGCACTTCGTCGCCATGGATCAACTGCATCGGCGCAACCTTGGTCTTCACGCCCGTGACACCCTTGGCCTGTTTAGGGCACAGGTTGAACGAGAAACGCAGGCAGTGCTTGGTGATCATCACCGGCACTTCGCCGGTCTCTTCATGGGCTTCGAAGGCCGCGTCGATCAGCTTCACGCCGTGACGGTGGTAGAAGTCGCGAGCCTTCTGGTTGTACACGTTGGCCAGGAACGACAGGTGCGCTTCCGGGTACACCGGCGGCGGCGTGACCTCGGCCTTGCGCCCGCCACGCGGGTGTGCGGCAACACGGGCGGCGGTCAGCGCTTCGATCACTTCGCGGCGCAATGCCTTGAGCTGCGAGTTGGGAATGAAGAACGCCTGGGGTGCATCCAGCTCGATACGGGTGGCGTGATACTCGGTGGTACCCAGTTGGCCAAGCAGGTCGCGCAGGGTATCCAGCGCCTGTTCCGGTTTGTTGGCCACGCCAAACGGGCCGGGCAGGGTGACGCTGGCACGGATGCCTTCTTCGCTGGTGGCGGTGACTTCCAGCTGTTCTTCGCGCAAACGTGCGACCCATGACAGGCCGATACGGCGTTCGGCCGAGATCTTGAGCAACGCCTGCTGCCAGTTATGGTCCAGGTTGCGGTTCAACGGGTGGTTCGGGCGCAACTGATGCAGGCCGGCCGGCATTTCATTCGGCTCGACGCGGTAGCGGTAGCGCTTCTCGCCGTCTTCCTCGAATTCACCCTTGGGCTCGGCGATATTGGCGCGGAACCCGACCACCTCACGCTTGACCAGCACATTGAGGCCATCGCCGTTGGACAGCGGCTCATGGGTGACCACTTGCAAGTCGCGCTTGCCGGCTTTTTCCACCACACCCACCGGCAGGCCGGTGAAGGTCGGGGTGTCGAAGGCGCCAATGTCGATCTTGCGGTCGCTGACAAAGTAGTCGGTGCTGCCACGGTGGAAGGTTTTTTCCGGGTCGGGCAGGAAGAAGTGTGCGGTACGGCCGCTGGACGCGCGGGCCAGGTCCGGACGGTCTTCGAGGATCTCGTCGAGACGCTGGCGGTAATAGGCCGTGATGTTCTTCACGTAGCCCATGTCCTTGTAGCGGCCTTCGATCTTGAACGAACGCACACCGGCTTCCACCAAGGCGCGCAGGTTGGCGCTCTGGTTGTTGTCTTTCATCGACAGCAGATGCTTTTCAAAGGCCACGACGCGGCCCTGGTCGTCTTTCAAGGTGTATGGCAGGCGGCAGGCCTGGGAGCAGTCGCCACGGTTGGCACTGCGGCCATTCTGCGCGTGGGAAATATTGCACTGCCCGGAGAACGCCACGCACAGCGCGCCGTGGATAAAGAACTCGATGGCGGCATCGGTTTCATCGGCGATGGCGCGGATTTCCTGCAGGTTCAGCTCACGGGCCAGGACCAGCTGCGAGAAACCCGCCTGGTCAAGAAACCTGGCGCGCCCGAGGGTACGGATATCGGTCTGGGTACTGGCGTGCAGCTCGATGGGCGGAATATCCAGCTCCATCACGCCCAGGTCTTGCACGATCAACGCATCGACGCCGGCGTCGTAGAGCTGATGGATCAGCTTGCGCGCGGGTTCCAGTTCGTTGTCATGCAGGATGGTGTTGAGGGTGGTGAAGACACGGGCGTGGTAGCGCCGGGCGAATTCGACCAAGTGAGCGATATCGCTCACGTCGTTACAGGCATTGTGGCGGGCGCCGAAGCTGGGCCCGCCGATGTAGATGGCGTCGGCGCCATGCAGGATGGCCTCGCGTGCGATGGCGACATCGCGGGCAGGGCTGAGCAATTCCAGGTGATGCTTGGGCAAGGACATAGTTTTTTTAGTCAGGCTTGTCACGGTCGAGGCGGGCATTGTAGCCGTGAATTACCTGACCGGCATCCACCGAAGGACTAAACCAGTATTGCATGCCGAGTAATGGCATTATAATAGCTCAGCACCCACGACTTCTTAATTTAGGATAACTGATGTTAAGACTGCTCAAAAAATACCTCGAGTTGACTGATTGGCCGATCCTCAAGTCATTCATTTTCACTTTTCTTTCGTTTTTACTATGTATCCTTCCGATCTTGTTCATCATCGCTGGCGAAGTGATTTTGTACGGGATTCATTGGCTATTACAGTTGTTGCCAGCACTCGATTGGGGCTGGTTGTCGTGGTTACTAAGGAAGATCGCATGGATCATCGAAAACATCACGCTGCTGGCAATGCCGACGCTAGTAGTGGTGCTTGGGGTGCCATGCCTATGGTATTTCGCTCGCCGCGCATCGCTCCGTTTGATGATTGCGACGTACATTTTCAAGCGTACGACCGAGCCGTTGCTGGCCCTGCACTTCGCTGCGGTGGCGGTGAACTGGCTCACCAGTTTCACGTTGTTTGAATCGATGAATGAAGGGTTACTGAACACGTTCGGGGTGAAATTCACCGTCGGAAGTGGCCAGATGGTCATTGTCACTGTTGTGATGTGGTTCTTGCTGACACTTGCCCTTAATTGCCAGCTAAAAATCATCCGCAAGGAAAAAGCCGTGAATGGAGAGTCGGGCATCCTGGAAAGCATTCGACTGCTGTTGTTGGAGCGGATAAATAAAGTACTGGACGATAAAAAAGGTCAGCGATGAGAGCTAACAGGCCGTCCTGTGAATGCTGCGATAACTTTAGGGCAAAGAAATCTTTGCCCATGAAGGACGTCTTTACACTGGAGCCCACAACCCGGATAGACCCGAACAACTCGTATATTCGGGCCTATCCCCACATACTTTCTTCCTTGGCGGACCGGGCTACATTCACGGAAAGGGACTTCATCTGCGCGGCCCATATGGTTTATGGCTGGATGCCAACCATTCTTGAGATCCACGCGGATAAGGCAGTCACTGTCGCCATGGGGGCGGACATACTGAACGAGGCCAAGACACAGGGGGTTTTGAGTCATAACCAACTGGGCCGCTTGGCTCAGTTGGTGAATCACTCAGTTGTAGGCGCCTCCAAGTTGCTGCATTTCGTCAATCCGGCAGCATTTCCTATTTGGGACTCGCGAATCTATGCTTTTGTCCATGGCGCCAAGGCGCATCAATACCGAGTCAACAATGTCGCGGCTTATGAAAACTACATGGAATTGCTTGGCGATCTGCAAAAGGATAGGCGTCTTGTAACGTTGCGCGAGTCGGTCGACCGAAAAATGGGTTATCCGGTTACAGCACTACGCGCGTTGGAGGTCGTGATGTTTCTCGGTTGACGCCTGGGTTTTCAGGCCTTGGCAGCCATCGCCGTGACTTCCACGCGCATCCCTTCAACCGCCAGTGCAGCCACTCCAACCGCCGCGCGCACGGGCCATGGCTTGGCGAAAAAGCGCTTGTAGACCTCATTGAATGCACCGCGATCGGCCATGTCCGTGAGGTAGATGGTCAGGTGCATGACTCGGTCCATGGAACTGCCGGCCTTTTCCAGGGCGACTTTCAACGCTTGCAGGGTGCATTCGCTTTGCAGGGTGATATCCCCCAGTTCCAGGCTGCCGTCGGCGCGGGTCGGGATCTGGGTGGAGACCAGGATGCCGTTGAAGCCGACGACATCTGAGGAAATCGAGTCGGCATCCGGATCGGGGGTGTAGGACAGGTCGTGGTTAGCCATGGGCGCCTCTTGTTGGCAGTGACAGAAAGGCGCCATGGTCCCCGAAAATAATCCCAGGGGCAAACCGCTGGCTTATGCCCAGCGGCGGAACAGCACGCTGGCATTCACGCCACCAAAGCCGAAGCCGTTGGACAGCGCATATTCAATCGCCATTGGCCGCGCATCTCCGCGCACCATGTCCAACCCGGCGGCCAGTTCATCCGGGTTTTCCAGGTTGAGGGTCACCGGTGCGACCTGATCGCGCAGGGCAAGCACGGTGAAGATGGCCTCGATGCCGCCCGCAGCCCCCAGCAAGTGGCCGGTGGCGGACTTGGTCGAGCTGATTGCCAGGCGGCCACCGTCACCGAACACGGTCCTGATGGCTGCCAATTCGCCTTTATCGCCCACCGGCGTCGAGGTGGCGTGGGCATTCAGGTACTGCACCTCGGACGCCTCGATGCCTGCCTGACGCAACGCCTGGGTCATCGCCCGGCGCGCGCCGTCACCGTCTTCCGGGCCAGCCGTCATGTGGTACGCATCGGCACTGGTGCCGTAGCCCACCAGTTCGGCAATCGGCTGGGCACCGCGTGCAAGGGCGTGTTCCAGTTCTTCGATCACCAGGAGGCCGGCGCCTTCGCCCATGACAAAGCCGTCGCGTGCCTGATCGAACGGGCGCGAGGCGCGCTCGGGGGCGTCGTTGAAATCGCTGGACAAGGCCCGTGCCGCCGCAAAGCCGGCCAGGCTGACCCGGTGGATCGCCGCTTCGGCCCCCCCGCACACTGCCACGTCCACTTCGCCCGCACGGATCATCCGCGCGGCGTCGCCAATGGCCTGCACACCCGCCGCACAGGCAGTGACCGGTGCGCCCAACGGGCCTTTCAAGCCATAGTTGATCGACACATGCCCGGCGGCCATGTTGCTCAGGAACGATGGGATGGTGAACGGCGACAAGCGTCGCGGCCCCTTGCTGTCGGTGGTACGTACCGCCTCCGCGATGGCCGGAAAGCCGCCGACGCCCGAGGCGATGATGGTTGCGGTGCGTTCCTGCTCCTGCACGGTCTTCGGTGCCCAGCCGGCCTGCTTCAACGCTTCATCGGCGGCCGCCAGTGCGAACAGGATAAAACGATCCATCTTGCGCTGCTCTTTTGCAGCCAACAGGCGATCAGGATCGAACCCGGCTTCGGGGTCCTGCAACACACTCTGCACTTGGCCGCCGATGCTGATGGCCAGGTCGCCGATCAGGTCTTCAGGCAGGCGACGAATGCCCGACTGCCCGTTCAACAGGCGTTTCCAGGTTGACTCCACGTCAGCGCCCAACGGTGTCAGCGCACCCATGCCTGTCACAACGATACGTTTACTCATGATCAATCGACTCCGGTTGCATTGAGGGTTAAGACCCTATGGACGTCACTATCATGATGAAAGTAACATGGCGTCACACAACTTTGCACCGGCCCCTAGGAACCTTTATGCAACGCAAGTCCCTGACCCGCGACGAATGCCCCATCGCCCGCAGCCTCGACCGGGTAGGGGAGTGGTGGAGCATTTTGATCATGCGCGACGCGCTGCAGGGGCTGCGCCGCTTCGATGAGTTTTCGCGCAGCTTGGGCATCGCTCCCAACATGCTCACGCGCCGCCTGACTGCGTTGGTGGAGGCGGGGATGTTGGAACGCAGGGCCTACAGCGAGCGGCCGCCGCGCTACGAATATGTACCGACCGCCAAGGGTGAGGATTTCCGCATGGTGCTGATGTCGCTGGTGGCGTGGGGCAACCGGCATTACGCCGAAGAGGGCACCAGTGTCGAGTTGGTCGAGCGGGACACCGGGCGACCGCTACAGCCGATGTTGGCGAGCGCCGAGGGCCACATCGTGCCCTTGGATCGCTGTGTGTTGCAGGCCGGCCCGGCGGCCAGCACCGGCATGCGTGAGCGGTTGGCTTCGCTCGCCGCAAAGCCTTGAATCACGCTGGCTCGCGCAAGAATTTGACGTCAGAAAATAATCATTTTTACGCCGTAAAGTCGTGTATTTCTCAGCCGATAGCGAATAAAGACACAGGTTTTTTCCGCACGGCTGAGGGTACGTCATGTTCAACACAACGCTCAAAACCGAACTGGCGGCCAGGACGGCCGAAGTCACCGAGTTCAAAGGACTGATCAGCGCCCTGGAACGCTCCATGGCAGTGGTCGAATTCGACCTCAACGGCAAGGTACTGCGTGCCAACGACAACTTTCTGAAAACCCTGGGTTACAGCCGCGACCAGTTGGCGGGGAAATCCCACCGTGACTTTTGCTTGCCAGCGCTGACCAACAGCCCGGCCTACAGCCAGTTCTGGGGTGAGCTCAAGGCCGGTAAGTTCGTGTCGGGCACTTTTAAGCGGGTGGATGCCCACGGCAAGACCGTCTGGCTGGAAGCCAGCTACAACCCGGTGCTGGATGAGCGTGGCCAAGTGCTGAAAGTGGTCAAGTACGCCCTGGATGTCACGAGCAAAGTCGAACAGGAGGCGGCGACCCGCAGCAAACTGGCCGCAGTGGACCGGGCAATGGCAGTGATCGAGTTCGACTTGAACGGCCAGGTACTGGACGCCAACGAGAACTTTCTGCACGTCATGGGCTATACGCTGGCCGAAATCAAAGGCAAACACCACCGCCTGTTTTGCGAGCCCAGTCTGATCAACAGCAGCGAGTACACCGATTTCTGGCGCCGCTTGAACAACGGTGAATTCTTCACCGGGCAATTCAAGCGCCTCGGCAAGCATGGCCGTGTCGCGTGGCTGGAGGCCAGTTACAACCCGGTCTACGACGGCGACGGCACACTGGTCAAGATCGTCAAGTTTGCCAGTGACATCACCGAGCGCGTGGAGAAGTTCGAGGAAGACTCGCGCGGCGCTTCCCGTGCCTACCATATCTCGTCCGAAACCGAACGCTTCGCCGAGCACGGTACCCAGGTGATCCACGACACGGCCACGGAAATGCGCCGGATTGCCGAGCACATTGGTGCCTCGGCGCGACTGGTGGGGCAACTGGGTGATCGTTCCGAGCAGATCACCGCTATCGTCAACACCATTCGCGGCATCGCCGACCAGACCAACCTGCTGGCGCTCAACGCCGCCATCGAGGCGGCACGGGCCGGCGACCAGGGCCGCGGGTTTGCCGTGGTGGCCGACGAGGTCAGGCAGCTGGCGGGACGCACCAGCCGCTCCACGGCGGAGATCGCCGAGATGATCGGCATGATCCTGTCGGAGACCCGAGATGCAGTCACCAGCATGAATGCCACCCAGGAAGGCGCGCAGCGTGGGGTCAGCCTGGCTGACCAGGCGGGTTCGGTGATCCTGCAGATCCGCACCAGCACCAGTGACGCGGTGAAAGCCGTGAGTATGTTTGCGTCCAAGATGGATGAGTCGGAAGTGATTCCGAAAACAGCGGTCGGCTGGGTGGGTTAGCCGCTGTGCGCCGGCCAGCGATGACGCTGGC
>NZ_JBMDIS010000143.1:0-9125 GCF_057808775.1 Pseudomonas sp. FG86
TTTGGTTACTTTTGGGGCTCTTTTCCAAAAGTGACCCGCCGTAAGGGCGGAACCGACAGCCGCCATTCCCGCAGCAACGGATATGTACACGGACCAGCCGCCCTTACCGCAGCAACGGATATGCCCCCAATCCCCCCTCTGACCAACTTGATTTCAATCAAGGGCTACCCGCCATCACCGCACCTACCATCGGTCCCATCTTCAGCGTCGTCAACAAAGGGATCCCATGGCCCGCTCCTCGCACCTGACACTCCACTGGCTGGTCATGTCGGTGCTGCTCATCCTCTTCACCAGCGCCCACGCCCAACCCTACGGCGCGATCGAACAGCAACGCATCGACAAAACCTTCCCCCAGCACGACGCCGTCTCCGCCCCCGAAGGCAAGTTCAACGTCCGCACCATCACCCAAGCCAACACCCCCATCGGCTACGTATTCCAGAGCCTGGACGTGATGGCGATCCCCGCCTACTCAGGCAAACCCATCAATACCCAGGTGATCCTCGACACCGCCGGCATCATCCGTGACGCCTACGTACTGGAACACCACGAACCCATCCTGTTGATCGGCATCCCCGAGGTCAAACTCCACGAGTTCACCGGCCACTATGCCGGCGTCGACGTGCGCCAACGCGTCGTGGTGGGGCGCTCCAGTGACCCCAAGGCCGTGACGGTGGATGCGATTGCCGGCGCCACGGTCACCGCGATGGTGGTCAACGAAGTGGTCATGCGCGCGGCCCATGAAGTGGCGGTCTCGCTCAAGTTGATCGACGGCAAGGCCGCGACCCCACAGAAAGCCGCGCTGATCCGCACCGATCAATTTGCCCCCGCCACCTGGGAGCAGTTGACCGGCAATGGCGCGATTCGCCGCCTGCTCTTGACCCGTGGCCAGGTTGACGCCGCCTTCAAGGACACCGCCGCCGAAGCGGGGGAGGCTGGCGATGAGACCTTCATCGATCTCTATGTGGCCGACATCAACCCGCCGAGTATCGGCCGTAACCTGTTGGGGGATGCGCACTACGCCACGTTGATGCAGGCGCTCAAGCCGGGTGAACAGGCCATCGCCGTGATGGGCCGTGGGCTGTTTTCGTTCAAGGGCTCGGGTTATGTGCGAGGCGGTATTTTCGATCGGGTGCAGTTGCGCCAGTTCGGCAATGTGATCAGCTTTCGCGACCTCGACCACCGGCGCATCGACGATGCCTACGCCGTGGGCATGCCGGACTTCACCGAGATGTCGGTGTTTATTGTGCGGGCACAGGCGGCGTTCGACCCCGGTTCGCCCTGGACCCTGGAGTTGCTGGTGCGGCGCCAGACCGGGCCGGTCAGTGGCACCTTCAGCAGCTTCGAATTGCCTTACCAGCTGCCGGAACAGTACCTGGAACGGCTACCGCCCACGGCCGAGGAACAAGCGGCGATCGATGAAGCCAACCGCCCGTTGTGGCTGAGCATCTGGTACCAGAAACAAACCCAGGTGCTGGTGCTCGGTGTTGCGTTGGTGCTGCTCACAGTGATCCTGTTCCTGCAAGACAGCCTGGCGCGTCGTCCGCGTCTATTGCACTGGCTGCGTCGCGGTTACCTGGTATTTACCGTGGGGTTTATCGGTTGGTACGCGTTGGGGCAGCTGTCGGTGGTCAATGTGCTGACCTTCGTGCATGCACTGGCCCAGGACTTTCGCTGGGAACTGTTCCTCACCGACCCGCTGATCTTCATGCTCTGGGTGTTCACCGCCGCCAGTATCCTGCTGTGGGGACGCGGCGTGTTCTGTGGCTGGTTGTGCCCATTCGGCGCCTTGCAAGAACTGCTCAACGAAGCCGCCCGCCGCCTGAAGATCCGCCAGTTTGAATTGCCCTTCGCGGTGCATGAGCGGCTATGGGCGATCAAGTACCTGATCCTGCTGGTGCTGTTCGGCCTGTCGCTGGAGTCCATGGCCACCGCCGAACGTTTTGCCGAAGTGGAGCCGTTCAAGACCGCCATCACCCTCAAGTTCGACCGCCAGTGGTGGTTCGTGCTCTACGCCGTGGCATTACTGGTGATCAACCTGTTCACGCGCAAAGTCTACTGCCGCTACCTGTGCCTCCTCGGCGCCGCCCTGGCGATCCCGAGCAAATTCCGCTTGTTCGACTGGCTCAAGCGCCGCCAGGAATGCGGCAACCCCTGCCAGCTGTGCGCCAAGGAATGTGAGATCCAGGCCATCCACCCGGACGGCCATATCAACGCCAATGAATGCCACTACTGCCTCGACTGCCAGATGACCTGGCACAACGAAAACAAGTGCCCGCCGCTGATCAACAAGCGCAAGAAGCGCAACAAGGCGGCCCCCGTACAGATTCCCGTAGTGCAGATAAATCCCAACCCTTGAAGGAGCGACCCATGAACGATACAGACGACAACCATGACGGCCTGACCCGGCGCAGTTTCCTCGGTACGGGGGCGGTGACCGGGGCCGTATTGGCCGGGGCTTCGGCCCTTGGCAGCGCGGTGTTCACGCGTGAATCCTTTGCCGCGGCGGCCAAGGATGCCAAGTCGAAAATCCATGTGGAGCCCGGTCAGTTGGACGACTACTACGGCTTCTGGAGTGGCGGCCACCAGGGCGAAGTGCGGGTGTTGGGCATTCCATCGATGCGCGAGCTGATGCGTATCCCGGTGTTCAATATCGACTCGGCCACCGGTTGGGGCCTGACCAACGAGAGCAAGCGCATCCTGGGGGAGGGCGCCAAGTACGCCAACGGCGATTGCCACCACCCGCACCTGTCCACCACCGACGGCAAGTACGACGGCAAGTACCTGTTCATCAACGACAAGGCCAACACCCGGGTGGCGCGTATCCGCCTGGATATCATGAAGTGCGACAAGATCCTCACCGTACCGAATGCCCAGGCCATCCACGGCCTGCGCCTGCAAAAAGTGCCCTACACCAAGTACGTGTTCTGCAACGCCGAGTTCATCATTCCGCACCCCAATGACGGCAAGAATTTCGACCTGAAAGACCGCAACGCCTTCACCATGTTCAACGCCATCGACGCCGAGAAAATGGAAATGGCCTTCCAGGTGATCGTCGACGGCAACCTCGATAATGCCGATATGGACTACACCGGCAAGTACGCAGCCGCCACCTGCTACAACTCGGAAAAGGCCACCGACCTCGCCGGTATGATGCGCAACGAGCGCGACTGGGTGGTGGTGTTCAACATTCCGCGCATCGAAGCGGCGATCAAGGCCGGCAAGTTCATCAGTGTGGACGGCGCCAAGGTGCCGGTGGTGGACGGGCGCAAATCCGAGGACGGCAAGGACAGCGAGTTCACCCGTTACATCCCGGTGCCAAAGAACCCCCACGGCTGCAACACCTCGCCGGATGGCAAGTACTTCATCGCCAACGGCAAGCTGTCGCCCACCTGCACCATCATTGCCATCGACAAGCTCGACGACCTGTTCAGCGGCAAGATCGCCGACCCGCGCGGTGTGGTGGTCGGTGAGCCGGAACTGGGCCTGGGCCCGCTGCACACCACTTACGATGGGCGCGGCTTTGCCTACACCACGCTGTTTATCGACAGCCAGGTGGTCAAGTGGAACATCGCCGAAGCCATCCGCGCCTACGGCGGCGAGAAGGTCAACTACATCAAGCAGAAGCTCGATGTGCAGTATCAGCCGGGCCACAACCATGCGTCGCTGACCGAAACCCGCGACGCCGACGGCCAGTGGCTGGTGGTGCTGAGCAAGTTCTCCAAGGACCGCTTCCTGCCCACCGGCCCGTTGCACCCGGAGAACGACCAGTTGATCGACATCTCCGGCGACGAGATGAAACTGGTCCACGACGGCCCGGCCTTTGCCGAACCCCATGACTGCGTGATGGCGCGCCGCGACCAGATCAAGACCAGGACCATCTGGGACCGCAACGATCCATTCTTTGCCGAAACCGTGGCCATCGCCGCCAAGGACGGGATCAAGCTGGAAACCGACAACAAGGTGATTCGCGACGGCAACAAGGTGCGTGTGTACATGACCTCGATGGCCCCGGCCTACGGCCTGGGGGAATTCACCGTCAAGCAGGGCAATGAAGTCACCGTGACCATCACCAATATCGACATGATCGAGGACGTGACCCATGGCTTTGTCATGGTCAACCACGGCGTGAGCATGGAGATCAGCCCACAGCAGACTTCCTCCATCACCTTCATCGCCGATAAGCCGGGGCTGCATTGGTACTACTGCAGCTGGTTCTGCCATGCCCTGCATATGGAGATGGTGGGGCGGATGAAGGTCGAGCACGCCTGACCAAGGCACACCGCAGGACAAAGGTGGGAGGGGGGCTTGCTCCGATGGGGGTGTATCCGTTGATGCATCCGTGGTTGATTCACCGCCATCGGCAGCAAGTCGAATCGTCGCACCGCCCCTCCCACATTGGACTGCATTCAGTTTAAGGACATCACTGTGGCTCGATCACTCATCACCTTGATAGGGCTCGCACTGCTCTCGTTCGGGGTGAGCGCTGCCGTACGTCCCATTACCGACTTGCCCCTGCAAGCCGACGGCCCCGACCGCTGGCGCCTGCCGGCCGGCGAATACCGAGGCGCGTTCCGCATCGACCAACCGCTGCAATTGACCTGCGCGCCCGGCGCCGTGTTCCAGGCTGAAGGGCAGGGCAACGGCCTGCTCATCGGCGCGCCGGATGTCAGCGTCGAGGGCTGCACCTTCCTCGACTGGGGCCGTGACCTCACCGCCATGAACGCCGGCATCTTCATCCAGGCCGACGCCCAACGCGCCAAGGTGCGCGGCAATCGCCTGCAGGGCCCGGGCTTTGGCATCTGGGTCGACGGCACCGCGGACGTCAGCCTGCTCGACAACCGCATCCAGGGAGACCCCTCGATCCGCTCCCAGGACCGTGGCAACGGCATCCACCTGTACGCCGTGCACGGCGCTCGGGTCATCGATAACCAGGTGCGCGAGACCCGCGATGGCATCTACATCGACACCTCCAACGGCAACCTGCTGCAAGGCAACACCTTGCAAGACCTGCGCTACGGCATCCACTACATGTTCGCCAACGACAACCGGGTACTGGGCAACACCACCCGCCGCACACGCACCGGCTATGCCTTGATGCAAAGCCGCCAACTGACGGTGACCGGCAACCGCTCCGAACAGGACCAGAACTACGGCATCCTGATGAACTACATCACTTATTCCACCTTGCAGGACAACGTCGTTACCGATGTGCGCGACGGCTCCACCGGCGACACCATGATTGCCGGCGGCGAAGGCAAGGCGCTGTTTATCTATAACTCATTGTTCAACCGCATCGAAGGCAACCGCTTCGCGCGCAGCGCAGTGGGCATTCACCTCACCGCCGGCTCAGAAGACAACCGCATTGCCGGCAACGCGTTTGTCGACAACCAGCGTCAGGTCAAGTACGTCGCCAGCCGCTTGCAGGAATGGTCGGCGGACGGGCGGGGCAACTACTGGAGCGACTACCTGGGCTGGGACCGCAACGGCGATGGCCTGGGCGACGTGGCCTACGAGCCCAATGACAACGTCGACCGCCTGCTGTGGCTCTACCCCCAGGTGCGCCTGTTGCTCAACAGCCCCGGCATCGAGTTGCTGCGTTGGGTGCAACGCGCGTTCCCGGTGATGAAGTCGCCGGGGGTGATGGACAGCCACCCCCTGATGCAAGCCCCCTCACATAAGGAACCTGCCTGATGAACGTGGTCGAGATCGACGGCGTCAGCCAACGCTATGGACGTGCCACGGTGCTGCACGGCCTGAACCTGAACCTGGCCCCCGGCGAAGTGCTGGGGCTGTTCGGGCATAACGGCGCGGGCAAGACCACCGCGATGAAACTGGTCCTCGGCCTGCTGCGCGCCAGTGCCGGCCAGGTGCGGGTGTTCGGCCGTGCACCGAGTGATCCCCACGTGCGCCGCTGGCTCGGTTACCTGCCGGAAAACGTCACGTTCTACCCGCAGCTCAGTGGCGTGGAGACCCTGCGCCACTTTGCCCGGCTCAAGGGCGCGCCGATGCATCAGGTCGACAGCCTGCTGGAGGACGTCGGCCTGACAGCGGCCGCCACGCGACGGGTCAAGACCTATTCCAAAGGCATGCGCCAGCGCCTGGGGTTGGCCCAGGCCCTGCTCGGCGAGCCGCGCCTGTTGCTGCTCGACGAGCCTACCGTGGGTCTCGATCCGTTCGCGACCCAAGACCTGTATCGCCTGCTCGACCGCCTGCGCGCCGCGGGGACCAGCATCATTCTGTGTTCCCACGTGCTGCCGGGGGTCGAAGCGCATATCAACCGCGCCGCGATCCTCACCCAGGGCCGCCTGCTGGCGCTGGGCAGCCTGGCACAACTGCGTGCCGAGGCCGGCTTGCCGACGTTGATCCGCGGCAGCGGTTTGCAGCGTGTCGAGGTGCTGCAACAACGCTGGAGCGCTGCCGGCCATGTGACCCGGCCCTGGGGCGCCGAAGGGCTGCAAGTGGCGGCGTGCAACGGCAGCAAGGTGGAACTGCTGCGCCAGTTGCTCGCCGAAGACAGCCCCAGCGATGTGGAAATCCTCGCGCCTTCCCTCGAAGACCTTTACCGCCATTACATGAACAGCCACCAGATCACGGCACAGGAGGCGGCGTTATGAGCCCGGTCTGGAACATGGCGCGCAAAGAGTTCTGCGACGGCCTGCGCAACCGTTGGCTGTTGGCGATCAGCCTGTTGTTCGCGGTGCTGGCCATCGGTATTGCGTGGCTGGGGGCCGCCGCCGCCGGGCAACTGGGCTTCACCTCGATTGCCGCGACCATCGCGAGCCTGGCCAGCCTGGCGACCTTCTTGATGCCGCTGATTGCGTTGTTGCTGGCTTATGACGCCATCGTCGGCGAGGACGAAAGCGGCACCTTGTTGCTGTTGCTCACCTATCCCCTGGGACGCGGGCAGATCCTGCTGGGCAAGTTTGTCGGCCACGGGCTGATCCTGGCATTGGCCACGGTGCTCGGGTTTGGCTGCGCGATGCTTGCCATCGCGCTGCTGGTGGATGACGTCGAACTCGGCGTGCTGCTCTGGGCGTTTGGCCGTTTCATGCTGACCTCGACGTTATTGGGCTGGGTGTTTCTCGGCCTGGCCTATGCCCTGAGCAGCCGTTGCGCGGAAAAATCCACGGCTGCCGGCCTGGCCCTGGGCGTGTGGTTTTTCTTTGTGCTGGTGTTCGACCTGGCGCTGCTGGCCCTGCTGGTGGTCGGCAAGGGCCAGTTCAACCCGCAGGGGTTGCCCTGGCTGTTGCTGCTCAACCCTACTGACGTGTATCGGCTGATCAACCTGTCCGGCTTCGGCACGGGCACACAGTCCATCGGGGTCATGGCCCTGGGCACGGACCTCGACGTGCCGCCACAGGCGCTGTGGGCGTGTTTGTTGGCCTGGGTGGCCGGGCCATTGGCGCTGGCCTATGGGATGTTTCGGCGTCGCGCCGCTTGACGATTTTTTTGACTGCAGGAGTCAGTGATATGGGTTTCAAGACACGGGTACTGGCGGCCTTGCTGGTCGGTTTGCTGCTGACGGCTTGCGATAAGGAACAGGCGTCGAGTTTCAGTGACGCGCCGGTGGCGTTTCATCCCAACGATGAATGCCACGTGTGCGGCATGGTTATCAACGAATTCCCCGGGCCCAAGGGGCAGGTGGTGGAGCGGGGCGCGGTGAAGAAATTCTGCTCCACCGCCGAAATGCTCGGCTGGTGGCTGCAACCGGAGAACCACCATGACGACGCCAAGCTGTATGTGCACGACATGGGCCGCAGCCCGTGGGACTCGCCCAATGACATGCACCTGATCGACGCCCGCAGCGCCTTTTACGTGATCGGCACCGGGCTCAAGGGGGCAATGGGCGTGGTGCTGGCCTCGTTTGCCGATGAGGCCAAGGCGCAGAAGGTCGCGGCGGACACCGGCGGGCACGTGTTGCGCTTTGCCGAGATCGACCTGGCGCTATTGCAACAGCCAGCGGGCATGGCCCACAGCGGCCATTGAATCAGCCGGCCTGGTAGCTCATCAGTTGCTCTTCACACACGATCCGAATGGTACGCCGCTGCACCTCGATCATCCCACCTTCCACCAGCCGGTGCAGGATCCTTGAAAAGGTCTCCGGCTGGATACCCAGCTTCGACGCCACCAAGCGCTTAGGCACTTGCAAGACCACCTCGCCGCTGACGGCATCGCGCTCCTGGAACAGGAAATTGATCACCCGGCGACTGGCATTGGCCAGGGTCAGGGTGTCGATGTCCTTGAGGCGTTGGTGCAGGTGGATACTCATGCTCGCCAGGATCGCCAGGCAGATTTTTGGCTGGTCCTCCAGGGCGCGGCGGTAATGCTGGCCTTCGATGCTGACCAGCACGCTGTCCTTGAGCGCGGTGGCGCTCACCGGATAGGCCTTGGCCTGGGTGAACAGCAGGGCTTCGGCAAAGGTCTGGCCGGGTTGGATGACTTCCACCAGGTGTTCCTGGCCTTCACCCGTGACACGGTGCAGCTTGATTTGACCGCTGACCAGCAGGAAAAAACGGTCTGCGGCATCGCCCTGGTGCATGAGTGGCGTGTGGTTGGGCAGGCGCTTCAGGCTGGCCAGGGTACAGACGTCCTGGAAGGTTTTTTCCGGGAGCTGGCTGAACAGGTGATGGCGACGCAGGGTGAGGACAATGTGGGGATGGGTGAGCATGTTTGGGCCTCCGCAATGGGGTAGCGTAGGGGGCTTGGCGCGGGGTTGATATGCCTCTGTGGGGGTACCTCTTGCGGGGGTTGTGAGCCTATGTGGGCGTGTCAGTTGATGCATCTGTGGCTGACCCACTGTAATTGGGGGCAAGTCGAATCGTCGCACCGCCCCTCCCGCATTTGGATCTGCATCCATCCGGTAAATTTCGGTTTGGTTTTGTTCTGGCTTTTGCGGTCCTGGAACCGACCGGAGTTGTGGCTGGTGTACTCGGTTAAGTGTGGGAGGGGGCTTGCCCCCGATGGCGGCCTTTGGGCCGACCATTTTTTTGGATTAGACCGGGTACATATCCGTTGCTGCGGTAACGGCCACCTATGGTTCCGCTCTTACAGCGGGTCACTTTTGGAAGGACCTGTATGGACCGGACACATGGTGGACACATGTGCGGGGACATGGTTGACACATT
>NZ_JBMDIS010000144.1:0-8767 GCF_057808775.1 Pseudomonas sp. FG86
TCATGCTCCAGCTTCAAATCAATAACCGTGTTGCACTCAGCTTCTGCAACCGCCCCTCAAATGCGAAAGAAAAACTTGGCCTAAGCGAACACCTGGCCTTCCTTTTTGGCAGTGCAGCACTATTAGTAACTTTGCTGACTCTGTTACGCGTGGCCCTATTACTTTTCAACCGAGAGCTGATTGGATCTACCGCGTGGACCAGCCTGGCGGAAGCGTTTTTTAATGGCCTGCGTTTTGACTTGCGCTTAGTGGTCTATATCTGTGCACCACTGACCCTGGCATTTGCATATCGCCCGGCAATGGTCCGCCGGACATGGCAACGCATTTGGCTAGGAACTTGCGCAGCGGTAGCTATCCTGCTCGGCATGATTGAACTGAATTTCTATCGAGAGTTTCATCAGCGTCTCAACGCATTGGTCTTTCAATATTTGCAGGAAGACCCGGCAACTGTGCTGAGCATGCTCTGGTATGGCTTTCCAGTGCTGCGCCTACTGGGTGCCTGGCTGGCGTTGAGTGCTCTATTTTTCGTACTGCTGGGTTGGCTGGATAAACGTACTCGTGGCCAGGGCCGCTCAACCGTCGAGTCGCGCCGAACAATGAATAACCTCGGTCATGGTATGACGCTGCTGCTTTGCCTGGCTATATCGGTTGTTGTGGCGCGCGGTACTTTGCGGCAAGGGCCGCCACTACGCTGGGGGGATGCATTCACCACAGACTCAATGTTTGCCAACCACTTAGGCCTCAATGGCACCTTGAGCCTTTATGCCGCAGCCAAGAACCACTACTCAGGTGATCGCGCCGACAAGATTTGGAAGAGCCGCATGCTCGCAGATCAAGCGACGACCCTGACACGCGATCTCTTATTTACCGAACACGAGCGCCTAGCAGACCAGAACACAGCGGCGATCCGCCGCGATTTTCAGCCCCCACAAAATACGCGCCTGCCGATCCGCAATGTCGTAGTGATTCTGATGGAGAGTTTTGCTGGGCACTTTGTTGGCGCGCTCGGCAGCGAAGCTGGCATCACACCGAACTTCGATCAGTTGGCTCAAGAAGGTGTGCTGTTTCGCCGCTTCTTCGCTAATGGCACCCATACCCATCAAGGCATGTTTGCCAGCATGGCCTGCTTCCCAAACTTACCCGGTTTCGAGTACTTGATGCAGACTCCGGAAGGAGGCCACCAATTCTCCGGTCTGGCTCAGTTGCTTAGCACTCGCGACTTCGACGATCTGTATGTCTACAACGGCGATTTTGCCTGGGATAACCAACGTGGCTTTTTCAGTAACCAGGGCATGACAAGGTTTATCGGTCGTAATGATTTTGTTGACCCCGTGGTATCAGACCCGACATGGGGAGTGGCTGACCAGGATATGTTTGATCGCGCTGCAGAAGAACTGCTCAAGCAAGACCCAAAGAAACCCTTCTATGCACTCCTCCAAACGCTTTCAAACCATACGCCATACGCGCTGCCAGGTGTGTTGCCTATTGAGCCCGTCACAGGACAAGGTTCGCTTGACCAGCACCTGACAGCTATGCGTTATTCTGACTGGGCTCTTGGACGATTTTTTGAAAAGGCTCGTAAAGCGCCTTATTTCAAAGACACCCTATTCGTGGTCGTGGGTGACCATGGCTTTGGTGCGCAAGAGCAGTTAACCGAGATGGATTTGTACCGATTCCATGTACCCATGCTGTTGATCGCGCCGGGCGTCCAAGATGCCTTTGGTAAGACCCAGGATGTCGTCGGCAGTCAGGTTGATATCGTCCCAACCATCATGGGCCGGCTTGGAGAGCCTGTGCGCCACCAGT
This sequence comes from Pseudomonas sp. FG86, assembly GCF_057808775.1. NCBI lineage: Bacteria > Pseudomonadati > Pseudomonadota > Gammaproteobacteria > Pseudomonadales > Pseudomonadaceae > Pseudomonas > Pseudomonas sp. FG86. The sequence continues at coordinate 1,807 of NZ_JBMDIS010000144.1, forward strand.
GCTGGGGGCGCGACTTGTTGAGCTTGCCAGATGGCGACAGTGGCTTTGCCATTGTGAAACCCTCGGGCAGTGACCAGACAGTAGCCATGATCAGTGGCGAACGCATGCTGGTATTGCCTAAGGACATGCCCCCACGCAGCTATCAATACACTTTGGGCCCGCATCCGCAAGGTGCGCTGACGCCTGCTACAGAGCTGGATGACCGTTTGGGTAAGCAACTACAGGCCTACCTGCAGACCGCAACCAATAGCCTACTCAGTAATACGACAGGCGTTGAGGATAGTATTTCGAATAAACCTGAGACACCTATAAGCACTCTGTCCGTGGTAGAAAAGAATGCGCAGGAAAATTGAATCTGAATTGTAAGCAGTCGGGTTCTATCCCGTTAACGCGGACACTTTCGGATGGCGGAGTGAATTCACCAGTGCAGACTACCAGCGCTTTCTGAACCGCAACACGCTGGTCGCTGGTCGCTTCTGGTGAGCTGGGCGCCAATCATAGGCGATCCTTTGACTGTCATCGCCGGCACGCTGCGCGAGCCATTCTGGAGCTTTCTGATGATCGTTCTGGTGGCCAAGGCAGGGCGTTATCTGGCACTGGCCGCGTTAACGCTTAGGCTGCTGGGATGACGCGCGACGCCGGGCTCGGTTTGGTCAAGTGGCTGGCCATGCTCAGCATGCTAATCGACCACTTGCGGTATCTGTGGCCAGACGCCTATGGCCTGTTCGTCATCGGGCGCCTGGCGTTTCCGCTGTTCTGCCTGGGTATTGCCGCCAACGTGGCCAGAACCCGATCTGGCGAGTTGTTCAGCGAGTGTAATGCACGCTATCTCGGCTGGCTGCTGGCCTTCTCCCTGCTCTCCGAGTTGCCTTACCGTCTGCTCTCGCCGGAGAGCGCGACGCTCAACGTGATGCCGATCTTGTCGCTCGGCCTGCTGCTGGCCTGGGGCATTCATCATGCCGATCGCAACAGTCTGTTCCTGGCTGCCACTGCGCTGGTCGTCGCCCTGTTGCTGCATCGACAGCTGATGTATGGGGTGATCGGCGTGACGTTGCCTGCCGCCTGTGTTCTCGGGCTAAAGGGCGTACGCTGGTGGTTATTGCCTGCAGCCCTGGCTATGTTCGCCATAGCTGGAGCAGCCGTACTGCTGGGGGTGGCCCTGTTGCGTCAACCCATGTCCTGCACAGTCTGGCCCGTTGGCCGCTGGGGTTACTGGTTCTATCTAGGGCATTTAGCCGCGATTTACCTCATGAAACTCTAGGCATTGAGCAGCACGAAACCAGTCCGCTGTTGATCTTTCTCTGCCTGTCGTCAGTACAACAGGCGCTGGTTCCGATCCCATTTGCAGATCGAACCGCTATCGGAACGAATTTTCGTCAGAGAGGGGTCTACAATTCGTGCCAAAAATCAGATTCTATAATCGCTCTATAATCGCTCTATAATCGCTCTATAATCGCTCTATAATCGCTCTATATTCACTTTATAATCGTCTATAAAGTGCATTCTAGAGCGATCCGGCAGCCTACAGGGACCGGCAGAACCATAAATCGTGATCTGCTTTCGCGCGGACTCGTTGAGTGCAATCAGCTTTCGGGCTTGGCCTTCTTAACAGGCGGCAGAAAAAACATTGGCCTTTGTGGAGGGGCAATCAGTGTGTCAGTGGACTTGATGCTTGTGCCTTTGCGACGCTTCGTTTTTCCATCTTTGTCGACCGCAAGCACATCACCTGTAGCGATCGCCATATCCAGGGCCTGCTTTACACGTAGCTCGTCCGCCATTGTGTAATTCGTCAGCCCGGTCATTAGTCCGCGGAACGGCTGCCGCTCACGGTCATAAATTTGCCTGGGGAGGAGCTCTGATAGCTCGCCACGGATACGGTCGTCCGTAGCATCGTCAAAGTGGTGTTCATCCAACAGAAGATCAGGCTGCCCAGTTACGGCGATATCGCGATTGGCGTCGTAACCGAAAAAACTGGACGGTGACAGCATATGGGAAAAATTATTGCCGTACTTCCAGTGGATCTTCTTCATCACATCATTAGCACGGTAGTTGTTTGCCAGATGGATAAACCAATAGGCCATCGGGTTGTTGCCGGCTGGGCGGATGAAAAAAACCGTCATGTACTCCGCGCCACTTTCTTGCTTGATGCCCTCTGACAGAAAGCGCTGGATGATGTATTGCCAGTTTCGAGGCTGATGAGCCTTCAAATCCTTCAGCGTGCTCCATGGCACATGGTGATCTAGGCCAATATTGGAAATGGCTTTGCGATTGGCTTGTCGGTCAGCAAGGTACGTCACCAGGAAGTCGACGTTGAAAGTGAGCAGAACCTCGGCACTGCTCAGGTTCTGGAAGATCCATTTGATTCTGGGGAAAGGAACGTCGCCGTATCCGTACTGATCCAGCAGGAAGAGCACACGCTCACCTTTACCGAACTGTTTCAGCTTTTGCGCGATGATTGGCAGGGCCTGAGTGAATTCGGCGGTATGCAGGTGTACATCTTGACCCACTCGAGGAGCATGACCTCGAGTGGCCAGCACAGAATGCAGGCAAGCAATGTTCTCAGGCTTCACATCCACGAAGTGGTGCTGCGAGCGTATGGTGCGGGGCTTGATGCGATCCTGGTTATTACGCACCTCTGATTCTTGAATGGCTTCCAGTGCGATCACTGGAGAACCGAAATGGGTGCCGCCAGCACCGTCATGGTAAATGCCGCCACCGCTGAAGCCATCAACGATGGACAGGCCCAGCTCCGGCATCAGTTGGTTCCGCATCAGTACATCGATGTAGGCCTGGATGTACTCATCAATAATCTGGTGTTTGATCTTGCTGTGCGGATCAATGGTCGGGAATGTCTGAGTTAACCAGTCCCAACGATACTTCTCGTCATCCTTGGCCATCGCTATTCCTTATTTTGTGTCAGGCGAGGTTGAGCAGCGGAATTTCATCCCAGGTCTGGCCGTTCAACAGCCGCCCGTTGGCCTTTTTCGAGCGTTTTACACCATCGGCACCCCAGCCACCCCATTGCTTGAAGAAAAAGGCTGAGCCGAAGGCATCGCACTGCTTATGGATACTGTCGACCCACTCTTGCTTCATTGGTCGAGCCTTGGGGCCAGACTCACCACCAACAATCACCCAATGGATATCGGTCAAGTCCAACTCGCCCAAGTCCTCCAGTAGTGGCTCAACAGAGAGGAAACGAATCGTGGCGTCTATACGGCGCAGGCAGTCGATCCTGGGCACTCCATATTCGCGATCCTCGACCGACACACCCAGCCACGCATTCGCAGGCGGAGTCCGAGTACTGAAATATGTGGCCAAGCGTTCGGCGCGCTTGGTGAGTATCTGAAATGTGTGCTGAGACGCCTTCCGAATTACCTCGAAAACCTGATCGATGTAATCGTCTGGTACGTGTTCGTGGAACAGGTCGGACATCGAGTTTACGAAGTAGATGGTCGGCTTCTTACGCTGTAGTGGTTCTTGAAGCTTCTCCGGTCGCAGGCTCAGACGAAATCCATTTTCATAGCCGGATGTGCCCATAGCCTGTAGCCGGTGCGCCATGTTCTCGGCATAGCAATGCTTGCAGCCTGGAGATACCTTGGTGCAGCCCACCACCGGGTTCCAGGTCATTTCCGTCCATTCGATGCTGGTCTGCGTACTCATTGCACCTTTACTCCTGTCGTGCGTCGATGTTAGTGAGAAGCTGCCAGCAGAGTCAAAGTGCCAGCATTCAGTTCAAGGGCGGGCTTTGCCGCCAGGCCGCCAAAGGAGATGGCGGGATCGATATAGCGCATGGCTGACTTGATGTCCTTCCAACCCACGTAGGTCATCAGTGCCTTGAGATCCCAACCATTGGCCGTGGCCCAAGTGGCGAAGCCGCGGCGCAGCGAATGGCTGGTATAGAGCTCGGCCGGGATACCTGCGCGTTGCAATATCTGGCGTAGCAAGCTGATCAGGCTACCGGGGTGCAGCGCTCTGTCGTTCAGGTGCCCCCAGCGATCCAGGCGGCGGAACACGGCCCCTCGTGCTATGCCGGCGACACTGATCCAGTCGAGATAAGCCTGTACCGGGCAGAGGCGTTTCAGGGCTGGAGCGTAATGGGTCGTGCCAAGGTTCTCCCGATCACCCTTGCTCTGCGGCAAGAACAAAGCCATACCGGCGCCGACCTCGACTTGGACATGCTCAACCTGCAGGCGGCAGAGCTCGTCGCTGCGGAATCCCCGCCAGAAGCCGATCAGCAATAACGCCATGTCGCGCCGGCTTCGCAGCAGGCTTGCCAAATCGCCCGACTGCTGAGCGCGTTCGGCCTCTTGACTCAGCCACTGAACCGCCTTTTCTAAGTGCTGCAACTGCAGTGGGGCTGCCTGCTTAGCCTGCGCCGGATGCAGGGTGCGGATGCCCTTGAGTACCTGGCGCACCGTAGGTGTTTTGGTCGGATCAGGAAAACCCTGGCTGATGTGCCACTGGGCCAGGGCGGCCAGACGATGTTTCATCGTACTGAGGCTCAAGGTGTCGGCGTAGTCCACCAGGTAGCGCACGATGCTGTCGCCGGTCGCCGGCAGGAAGCCGCCCCAGGTCACCTCGAAGTGTTCGACGGCCGACTGGTAGCTGCGGCGGGTGTTTTCCCGCGTGCCGGCTTGCAGATAGCGCTCGACGTTCTTCATCGCCTGGGTTTGCCCTTTGTGTACTGGGAAACGACCGCGAAGCAGTCATTTTTGCCCATCTAATTGAATAAGCCTCGGTTATTTTATCTTAATTTACATCTCAAATCCCGCTTTACTTCAGAACAAATTAGTATGTAAATACGTGGTATGTAATATAATACGAAATCGTAGGAGCAGACCATGGCCCGCGGCGGCATCAATAAGGCGCTGGTTCGGAAAGCCCGCCAGGCCATCCTGGCGCGAGGAGAGAACCCCAGCATCGATGCGATACGGGTCGAACTGGGAAACACTGGCTCGAAAACCACCATTCATCGCTACCTGAAAGAACTCGAAGACGCTGACTCCGATCAGAGCGCTGTCGTACTGCCGCTCAGCGAGCAGTTGGCCAACCTGGTAGGCCAGTTGGCGGATCAGCTCAGGGAGGAAGCGAAGGCCGAGGTGGCGCACGAGCGCGAGCAACTGGCTCGGGAACGACTTGATTACCAGAATCAGGTTCAGCAGGCAGAAAGCCGTATCCAGCAGTTAGAAGGTCAGTGTATTGAGCTCACGGAGCAGCTCCAGACTGCCCAGCAAGCGCTACAGCAGGAACGACAGATGCGCCAGCAGGCTGAGGTTGGGAATGCCCGCCTACAGCAAGCCAACCAAGACCAAGAAACGCGCCTGCGGGATCGCGACGAGCAGATCCTCTCGTTGGAAGATAAGCATCAACATGCTCGTGATGCCCTGGAGCATTATCGCCAGGCCAGCAAGGAACAGCGTGAGCAGGAGCAGCGTCGGCACGAGTCGCAGATGCAGCAACTGCAAGTGGAACTACGGCAATTGCAGCAGACCCTGATCGTCAAACAGGACGAGTTGACCCAACTGAACCGCGACAATGCGCGCCTGCTCACAGAGGCGCGGCAGCTGCAAAAAGAGCTGTATGCGCAGCAACAGCTACTGGCGCAGAAGATCCAGGCCTTGGAAACCGCTCAGCGCACGTTAACCGGAGCTGAACGCGCGAATGAGGCCCTGGAACGGCGCTGCAGCACATTGCAGGAGGAGGTGTCTCGGTTGGGCGAGACCTCCGCGACCCAGACGCAGCAAGCGCAGATCCTGCAGGAGCGCTTGGCCGAAGCCATCACGCACCTGAAACTGCTCGGGCATACGCCGCTCACTACCAGCGGTAATGAAACAGGTACATGACCCAGCGTTTCTAGCGCGAAGCCGCCATCGGCAGGGATCAAACTGGCAGTCCATATTCAATCGCACGAATAGCTTGCCGCACAGCGCGCTTACCAAATTCGGTTACCAGCAGCTCGACCGGCGCCTCATTGGACAGCACCACATTCGGCGTCGTTAGCCAGCGGAGCGTACCTCCTAGATCCCCCTCGTGCAGCTCCAATAGAGCATCGAGGGTCTCAATAAGACGACAGAACACCTCACCAGCCTGTATAGACATTACGGCACTGCCGTGGGACACAGTGATCCACTCCGCGATCTGCGCTGGCGATCGCTCCAGCTCGCTTGCCAAATCAGAAACCAACGAAGCCGGCAGTCCCGCCAGCACAGCGACGTGCAGATAGTAGTGGCCTTTCGGCAAACCCAGTTTTTCGTGGAGCATGCCCATATCCGCCTCCAGAATAATTGGCCTTTTGATAATGCCATCTAGGCCGCGAGTGTTCGCATGATGGTCTTGAGCCATTCACACCGCTGCTTCGAGACAAACCAAATGAGCACCCTAGCTGAAGGGGCTCAGCAGGGCGAGGCTGCATTAGCCGTGGCGCTTTTACCGGTGCTATCCTTGACGTCTGCCCAAGAGCTTCCTCTCCCGGGTATAGATACCGGTGATGAAACTTGGTTTGAGGCGGTCTCGTTGAGGCCGCCTTTGTCGCTTTTGGGAGAGGCCTCAGTGCTAAGCAGCCCGCAGCTTTGTGTACGCGTCGAAGCGTAAAGCCTCGGCCAAAGCTGTTCGCAGGCCCTCTAACTCGGCATTTTCTCCAATTTTATGGACTCGCGCTGGCCACAGACTGGGGGAATTATCTGCAATTATCTCGGCATAGATAATTGATCAATATCTAGCCGCCACAGGCAAGTTGCGCATCGTTTTTAACGTTCTTCCGCGAGTGCAACCAAGCGGGTGAATCATCCTTTTTTCTGGATGGCTGAAGCGGCCTTTACTTGAGCAGCGCCTCTCAAATTTACTCCTTTAAATACAGCAAGTTACAGAACGAATGTCCTAATTTTTGCCTTATCTCGGCATGACCCCGTGAAGGTCAGGCATTCTTTGACGAACTCGATGCGCACACCGCGCCTGGTCAGCT
>NZ_JBMDIS010000145.1:0-8715 GCF_057808775.1 Pseudomonas sp. FG86
AGAGGCCGCCATCGGGGGCAAGTCGAATCGTCGCACCGCCCCTCCCACATTTGACCTCCATACATCAGGCCCGCAAATGGTCAGCCCACAGGCCGCCACGGGAGCAAGCACCCTCCCCCCAACCCCAAACTACTTGAGCCCCAACCGCCGCGCCAACTTATGCAAATTACTCGAATCCACCCCCAACAAACGCGCCGCACTCGCCCAATTACCGCCGCAATGCTCCAGAGCCTGGCGAATCTTATGACGCTGACACTCATCCACCGCCACCGCCAACGGCTGGAACACCTCACCGCCCAACACCACCGGTTCAAGCACCGGCATGGCATCGCCCAGCCCCAGCCACTGCGGCTCCAGGCTCATGAACGGACGGCTGCCGCCCCGACACAACAGCTTTAACGCCGCACGGCTGATCACATGCTCCAACTCACGCACATTGCCCGGCCAGGCATAGCCCAGCAGGGCCTGGCGCGCCGCCGGGGGCAGGCACAAACCGCGCAGCCCCAGGCGCGCACGGTTGAGCTCAACGAAGTGCTCGGCCAGCAACAGAATGTCATCGCCACGTTCGCGCAGCGGTGGGATCGCCACCGGATACACCGAAAGCCGGTGATACAGATCGGCGCGAAACAGGCCGTCGCGCACGCGGTCCGGCAGATGGCGGTTGGTGGCGGCGATGATCCGCACATCCACATGCAAAGGCCGGTCGGCCCCCAGGCGCTGGATCTCGCCGTTTTGCAGGGTACGCAGCAACTTGGCCTGAATGTTCAAGGGCAACTCGCCCACCTCGTCGAGAAACAGCGTGCCGCCATTGGCGACATCGAAACGCCCGGCGCGGTCGTGGCTGGCGCCGGAGAACGCGCCCTTGACGTGACCGAACAACTCACTCTCGGCCAACGCCTCCGGCAGCGCCGCGCAGTTGACCTGCACCAGCGGCCGGTGGCAGCGCCGCGATTGGTGATGCAGGCGCTGGGCAAACAGCTCCTTGCCGACGCCCGTCTCACCGAGCAACAGCACCGGCAACTCGGTCTGCGCCAGTACCGCCAACTCATCGAGCAATTGCCGCAGCACCTGACTGTGCCCAAGGATGGCGTCGGGCGGCAGGGTCGCATCGACCCTGATGGGGTTCGCATTACCCTGGCATAGGGTGGTCATGATCACCTCACCTCACAATAAAGCCTTATTTATCAATGGTTTTTCAGTTGGCACGGCGCCTGCAACCACCGGCACATACCGCTATCCCAATGAGGAAACCCGATGAGCCTGAGCGACTGGAACACCCAACCCCAGGATCAATTGATCGACCATCTACTGGCCCGCTACCACGCCCGGCATCGCGAACAACTGCCGGAGCTGATTCGCCTGGCCAGTCGTGTCGAACAGGTCCATGGCCACCATCTGCAATGCCCCAACGGCCTCGCGGACCTGCTGCGCGATATCCAGCAGGAACTGGAAAACCACATGCTCAAGGAGGAACAGGTGCTGTTCCCGATGCTGCAGATGGGCATGGGCGCGCAGGCGGCCATGCCGATCCAGGTGATGCGGCATGAGCATGACCAGCACGGCGAGGCGCTGGAACAGCTGTTGAGCCTCACCGATCGCATCACCGCACCGCCGAGCGCCTGTGGGACCTGGCGCAGTTTGTACAGCCAGTTGACGACCTTTCATGACGACCTGCGCGAGCATATCCACCTGGAGAACGAGGTGTTGTTTGCCCAGGCACTAAGCCCCGTGGCCTGATCAACGCAGCATCAGCTTGGCCAGGATCACGATCACCACCATATGCACCAGGATGCTGCGACGAATCCACGTCGCACGCCTGGGGCTCAGGCGCTGATGGCTCAGCAGGTACGCCAGCCACAGGTAATGGCCGATGATGCTCAGGGCCAGCACGATTTTCAGGCTCAGCAGTGCGGCAAAATGGCTGCCCCAGGGCACGCTCAACACCCCTCGGTAGTGCCAGGCCAGGCCGATGCCAGCGCCGTACAGCAGCACCACCACGCCATGCAGCACCTGGCGTGAGCGCCGCGCGATAGCATGATCGGAGGTGAACTGAGCCGACCAGGCCAGTTCCTCACGGGCGCTGTGCCAGATCACGACTTCGAAAAACAGCGTGCCGATAAAGGCAATCGCCGCCAACAGATGCACGATCAACAAGGTGGAATAGAGCACGACGTTCTCCTAACCTGGATGCCCATCGACCCGTGCTTGCCACAGCATCGGCCCGTAACGCCACAGATACAGGCCGAGCCCGACGCTCCAGCACAGGCCGGCCAGCCACAGCGCAGCCAGGGGCCAGAGCAGCACCAGCGCCACTCGGCTCACGCAGGCCAGGTTGAGCAGCACAAACGCCAGGGTCATCCCGGCCGGCGGCTGCAAGGCGCGGCCGGTGTGGCCGAGGCTGACGCGCGCGATCATGGCCAGGATCAAGCCGGCCATGGCGCCAATGGTCAATGCATGCACCGCCAGGCTGGGGTTGAATGGCGCACCGAAATGCCACAGCGCCATGCCCAGGCAGGCGACCGCTAGCCAGGCATACGCCAGGTGCAACGACCAGAGCAGCGGCACACGCCACAGGCCCCGGTCATGCCAGCGCACCAGGCGCAGCAGGTGCCCAAGCCCGAGGCCGGCGAACAGCAGGCCGATCCACAGGTTGGTCGATAGCGCCGGCCCTGCCCCATAGAGCACCGCGACCAGCATCGAGCCGCCCAGCAACACGCGGTCCAGCCACGGCCAGGGCTTGACCGCCTCGACCCGGTCCAGGCCGCGCTGGGTGAAGAACGGAATCACCCGCCCGCCGATCAGGCCCATCATCGCCGCCACCAGCCACAGCCCGGTCAACACCGCCTGGCGTTGCAGGCCCAGGTCATTGCGCAACAAGCCATACAGCGAGAGCGCATCGGCCACGGTCAGCAGCGCCAGCACCAGCACAATCGGATAATTGCGTTTCTGGCGGACCTGCCACAGGGTCCAGCCCATCACCGCCGCCACTGCCAGGGGGAACGTCAGCTCCAGCACCGCCAGCAGCGGCCAATGCAGGTTGAACAACCAGCCCAGGCGGGCCGCCAGCCATAGCCCGGCGAGCAGCGCCAAGGCATTGCCACTGATGCCGGGGCGACCGGTCCAGGTCTGCACTGCCGTCAGCAGGAACCCGGCGATGATCGCCAGGCCGAAGCCAAACAACAGTTCATGCCGGTGCCAGGCCAGCCAGCCACCGGCCGGTTGCCAACTGCCGAACTGGCCGCCGAGGGCCAGCAGCCACACGGGGATCGCCAGCACCGCCAACACGCAGGCACCGAGGAAAAATGGCCGGAACGCCAAGCGGAACAACGGGGTAATCGACATAGCCTTGCGCCGATCGAGCACTTGCATAACACGGTCTCCCTTCAGGACTGCGGCAATGTTGCGCCGATGGGCGTGCGTTGCCCTTGTCGTAGATCAAGTCGCAACGGCAGCTCAACGCTTACGCTTGCGCTCACTGTAGGAGCGAGCTTGCTCGCGAAGAACGTTAACGATGACACGGGCATCCTGATTAAACGCGGTGTCTGTGGGTTTTTCGCGAGCAAGCTCGCTCCTACAACACCTTTAGCGTGCTTTGGAGCCATGATGAAAAACGCCTATGTCCCCCTCGCCTGGTTTGTGATCCTCGGTTCCATGCTGGCGGCTGCCAGCAGCCTTTCGCTGGTGCTGGTGTGAACGCCCCGCTGACGCTCAAGGAGCCGGGCATGGTGCTGCATCGCGTACATCACCAGATCCTGCGCAGCCACCACCTGTTCGAGCCGTTGAACGAGGAAGAACTCGACGTGTTGATGGGCAGCAGCCAGTTGCTCAGTGTCGACAAGGGTGAGCCGCTGTTCCGCCAGGGCGAACCGGCCGATGCGTTTTACTTTGTGATTGCCGGCGCGGTGAAGATCTACCGCCTGACCCCGGACGGCCAAGAGAAGGTCTTCGAAGTCATCGGCGAGCGCCAGACCTTCGCCGAAGCCATGATGCTGATGGACACCCCCAACTATGTGGCCTGCGCCGAAGCCGTGTGCCCCACCCAGTTGTATCGCTTGTCCAACGCCACCTACATGCGCTTGTTGCAAAGCAACAGCCGCCTGACCTTCGCCCTGCTCGGCAAGTTGTGCGTGCGCCTGCACCAGCGCGTCAACGAGATCGAAACCCTCTCGCTGAAAAACGCCACCCACCGCGTGGTGCGTTACCTGCTGACCCAGCTGATGCACTTGCACAGCACTGACAGCCGCTTCGAATTGCCCATGGCCAAGCAATTGATCGCCGGGCATTTGTCGATCCAGCCGGAGACGTTTTCGCGGATTATCCGCCGCCTGATCGACGAAAAGATCATCACCCAGGACGGTCGCCAGATCGCCATCCTCGATCGCCTGCGCCTGGAGCAGTTCGAGTGAAAACCTGCCTGTACTGCCAGCAGCGCCATGCCGACGCACGCCAGGAGTGCGCGCACTGCGGCATGGCACTGCCCGCTTCCAACACTCATGTACAAGCACGCCGGTTGCGGCGTTTCCAGTGGTTCTGCCTGGGCCTGGCGCTGTTTTGCATCGCAATGTTCTTCTGGTTGCCGCGCACCTTCTACTGACCTTCAGTCAACTGCCGATACAGCTGCGGCAGGCGCAACGGCAGTTGTTGCGGCTGGCGGATCAGGGTGTAGCCATGGGCGCCGAACATGTAGGGCAAGTAATCCCCGGCCTGTTTGTCGATCGTGATGCAGAACGGCACCAGGCCCTGGCGCCGCGCCTCTACCACAGCCTGGCGCGTGTCTTCGACGCCATAGCGCCCCTCATACAGGTCCAGGTCATTGGGTTTGCCATCGGTGAGCAGCAACAATAACTTGCGCCGCTGCTTGCAAGCGCCCAACAGTTGGGTGGCCTGGCGAATCGCGGCGCCCATGCGCGTGTAATAACCCGGCTTGAGCGCCTGGATGCAGCCACGGGTACGGTCGTCATAGGCTTGCGCGAACGTCTTGAGCGGGTGCAGACGCACATGCTGGCGGCGCAGGGACGAGAAACCATACAGCGCAAACGCATCCCCCAGCCCGGCCAGGCTCTCGCCAAACAGCAACAGGCTGTCGCGGATGACGTCGATGACCTTTTGCTCGTCGTTCAAATGCGCATCGGTGGACATCGACAGGTCCGCCAGCAACAGGCACGCCAGGTCGCGTCGGGTGTGCCGCTGCTCCTGGTACAAGCCCCGCTCGACGCAGTCGCCATGCTGGCGCTGCACATGGAAGTCCACCCAAGCCTGCAGGTCGAGTTCCGCACCCTGGGGTTGCTGGCGCAGCCATTGGCGGTCGGTACGCAGCTGCTGGAACTGGCGACGCAAGCGCTGGGCCGGGCCACGCAGCCGCGCGGGCAAGGGTTGCGGCGCATCGGCACGCGGCTGCATCAGTTGCAGGTTGACGAAGCCCTCCTGCAAGCGTTGCTGACGGTAGTCCCACTCGGGCAACTTGATGCCTTCGCCGAGGGGGATGTCATCCACGTCGGCCGGCGGCAGGTCGAGGTGCAGCTTGAGACCGCCACTTTTGCGCACGCGCTGGCGCGACAGGCTCAGTTCGTCCAAGTCTTCGGCGACACGGGCGGCGTCGGGGTCCTCGCTCTCGTCGGCCCAGCGATCGAGGTCGACGTGTTCGCTCCAACTGAACAGGTTTTCCAGGCGCACCACCAGCAGGCCGCCGTCGCGGCTGTGGTCATCCACGCGGCTGGCGCGTTTGGGCGCGCCCTGCTGCTCGCCGGCCGGCGTGGCCAGGTCGTCGCCCTCGTCATCCAGGCCCACGGTCTGGGGCGTGTCCAGGTGCAACGGCGGGTACAGCCATAAGGGCAGCGGCCAGGCGGCGCGCTCACTGCGCGGTAACTGGCGCACGCTGCCGGGTTCGCGCAGGGCCTTGCGCAGGGCTTTTTCCAGGGCGGCCTCGCCGGGCGTGAGGCTGGCGGGGTCGGGGCGCAATACCAGATGGGCCTCCACCAGGCGCTGATAGCTGGCCAGCATCGCCGGGTAGCGTTGCAGCACCAACCAGGTCCAGCGTTGGTTGTCACGGGCCCAGTGGGTCATCGGCCCTGCATGCGCGGCCAGCAAGGCCAGCCAGCGGTACAACTCCAGGTTCAGCGCAACCGTGGGATACACCGCCAGGCTCGACGGCAGGCGCAGGCGGTTGCCATCGCAGGAGGCCAGGGGCGCCTGCTTGCAGGTACCGGCGATGCGCATCAGCAGGTTGCGGCGCAGCAGCAAATCACGCTCGCTGGCGGCTTCCAGGGCGATCCCGCTGGCCCCGCCCAGGGCGCGAAACAGCATCGCCAGGCTCCGCTGGCGGTCGACCAGCTCGACCCGTGCCGCCGGGAAATCGGCACTGGCGCGGCGGGTGATAAAGCGATGCCAGGCACTGCCGACCCACTCTTCCAGCTCAAGGGTAAAGGCCATGGGGTTGGCTCCAACTAGTGGGGATTGGACGGGCACACCGCGATCCAAATGAGGGAGAGGGCATTGAGGCAATGCCCCCTCCCACATCTGGACCGCGTTACCTTCAGTAGACGATCGGCACCGGTGCGCCCGCCATGCGGGCGCGTTGCCGGAAACTGAACAGGTAGCAAAGCAACCCGATCAGGAAGCCCACCCCACTGACCAACCGCGCCCAGAACAGCCCCTGCAAGTGCTCCACCGTGGCCATGAACGGCAAGGCCACTCCGTCCACCTGCCAGCGTTGCAACCAGACCTGCACGGCCCCGGCGGCGGTGAGGAACAGGGTGATCATCACCATGGACAACACCATCAACCAGAACCCCCAGATCTCAAGCGTCTGCGAACGTGCGTCCGGCGCTTCACCGATACCCCGCAGGCGTGGCATGGCGTAGCTGATCAGCGTCATCACGATCATCGCGTAGGCCCCGAAGAACGCCAGGTGCCCGTGGGCCGCGGTGAGTTGAGTGCCGTGGGTGTAGAAGTTGACCGGTGCCAGGGTGTGCAGGAAACCCCATACCCCCGCGCCGAAGAACGCCGTGACCGTGGTGCCCTTGGCCCACAACGTGGCCGCGCGGTTGGGATGCTGGCGCCGACGCTGCTTGACCATGGTGAAGGCAAACATCACCATCGCCAGGAACGGCAGCGGCTCCAGGGCCGAGAAGATCGAACCGACCCACAGCCACACCTCGGGCGCACCGATCCAGAAGAAGTGGTGACCGGTACCGATAATCCCGGTGATCAGGGCCATGGCGATGATCACGTACAGCCATTTCTCCACCACTTCGCGGTCGACGCCGGTGACCTTGATCAGCACGAAAGCCAGCATCGAGCCCATGATCAGCTCCCACACGCCTTCGACCCAAAGATGCACCACCCACCACCAGTAGAACTTGTCCCGCGCCAGGTTGCCGGGGTTGTAGAACGAGAACAGGAAGAACACCGCCAGGCCGATCAGCCCGGTCATCATCACCATGCTGACAGTGGTCTTGCGCCCTTTGAGCAGGGTCATGCCGATGTTGTACAGGAAGCCCAGGCACACCACGACGATGCCCATCTTGGTAATGGTCGGTTGCTCCAGGAACTCACGGCCCATGGTCGGCAACAGCTCGTTATGGGTGAGCTTGGCCAACGCCGCGTACGGCACCAGCAGGTAGCCGAGGATGGTCAACACCCCGGCGGCGGCAAACACCCAGAACAGCACGATCGCCAGTTTCGGGCTGTGCAGCTCACGGTCAGCCTCCTCGGGCACCAGGTAATACGCCGCGCCCATAAAGCCGAACAGCAGCCAGACGATCAGCAGGTTGGTGTGGACCATCCGCGCCACGTTGAAGGGGATCAACGGGAACAGAAAGTCACCGACCACGTATTGCAGGCCCATGATCAAACCGAACAGCACCTGGCCGAGAAACAGGATCAGGGCGAACACAAAGTACGGTTTGGCCACGGCCTGGGATTGGAATTTCAGGTATGGATTGGCACTGCGCATGGCTCAGCCCTCCTTGTTCGGTGGCCAGTTATTGGTATTGATCTTCGAGCTCCATTTGAGGAACTCGGCCATATCGTCCACCTCCTGGTCACTGAGATTGAATTGCGGCATGGCCCGCCGCCCCGGTACACCCAGGGGTTGCATCTTCATCCAGGCATGCAGGAACGGCTTGAACCCCTCCTCCCCGCCCCGGCGCTTGAACACATTGCCCAGCTCCGGCGCGAAATAAGCGCCCTCGCCCAACAGGGTGTGGCAGCCGACGCAGTTGTTGCGCTCCCAGACGCTCTTGCCACGTACGACGGAATCGGTGAGCAGGTCCTGATTGCTGCGGGAGGGAAAGGTTTGTTCGGTGTGGTAGGTCAGGGCCAGGAAAATCAGGAAGAAGAACACGCTTCCTCCGAAGTAGATATTCCTGGCCATGCCCTTGGTGAAGGTCTCTGACATGGTCGCTTCCTCATTGCTTGGCCAGGGGATGATAGGGAGGCGTGGGGGGAAAACCGCTTGATGGCGATCAAGAAATGTTGATGGTTTTGGTCGGGTATAGGGTTTGGGGGATAGTTGTTGCTGTGGTCATGGCGGCTGGGGGGGGTCGTGTACATATCCGTTTTTGCGGTAACGGCGGCTGGGGGGGCCGTGTACATATCCGTTTTTGCGGTAACGGCGGCTGGGGGGGCCGTGTACATATCCGTTTCTGTGGTAACGGCGGCTGGCGGTTCCGCCCTTACGGCGGGTCACTTTTGGAAAAGAGCCCCAAAAGTAAC
>NZ_JBMDIS010000146.1:0-8695 GCF_057808775.1 Pseudomonas sp. FG86
CACTTTAAAACGCAAAACCCCACCAGCGGGAGGTGGGGTTTATGGAGCGCTTACGCAGCATCAATTCGGCGCAGCGAGACCAATTGCAACGCCTGAGTATCCCGGTGTACGTCGCCGAACCCCATAGCCTTGAACAGTTGACCACCCAGGTGCAGGCCATCGCCGAGCAGTTGGGGCGCGCCGACACCGGTCGACAATTGGCCGCCCAGTTGCGCCAACGCTTGGCTCAGTTGCGCCAGCGCTACCAGCGTGCCGAACCGTTGCGCGTGTTTTACCAAGTGTGGAACCGGCCGCTGTACACCGTGGGCGGCGGGCAGATCATCAGCGATGCGCTCAGCGTGTGCGGCGCGCGCAATGTGTTCGACGATCTGAAGTTGCCCGCGCCGCAGGTCAGCATCGAGTCGGTGTTGCAGCGTAATCCTGAGGTGATCCTGGCGGGTGACCAGCCGCAGCTGGAGGCTTGGAAGGCCTGGCCGCAGGTGGCTGCCGTTGCGCAGGGGCGCTTGTTGTTAGTGCCGGATAAAGGCCTGGAGCGGCCGAGTGGGCAGATGTTGGAGGCGCTGGCGCGGTTGTGCCAGGTGATTGCGCCGAACCTGTGAGGTCGGGCCTCGAATGTTTGCTCAGAGCGCTGGCGTCCAGCTCACCCCAATCCTCCACACCCGACCTTCTTCCCGATAATCCTGGTTGTTCAGGAATGCCGGATCGTTATAGCTGTAGCGCGCCCGCGCGTAAGCCTTGTCCAGCAGGTTATCGACCTTCAGCGACAGCGACACTTCCCGGCTCACCGCCCAACTGCTGCGCCATCCCAACAAGGCATAGCCGCCCAGGCGATGGCGATTGTCTTCATCGTCATAGCTGCTGCTGATCGCCTGCCAGCTCGCGCCGACCCCGAATTGATTGAATTGCCGATCCAGGTCCAGGCTCACGGTGCGCCGTGCACGGCGGGCCAGGGTGTGCCCGGTGTTGCGGTCACGCGGGTCGATGACCGAGACGCCCAGGTTGCCTTGCCAGCCAAACAGTTCCTGTTTGAGTGCGCCCTCAAAGCCGTTGATACGCGCTGCTGCCACGTTCTGCGGCTTGCTGGTGCGGTCGAGAATGATGGCGTCGCTCAAGTCGGTGCGATACAGCGAGGCTTCCAGGCGTGTGCGGTCGCTGAGCTGGCTGCGCCATTGCAACTCGTAACTCTTTGAGGTCTCGGGCTGCAGGTTGGGGTTGCTGTACTGGGTGTCCGGGTAATAAAGGTCGTTAAAGGTCGGCGCGCGAAAGCCCTCGCTGTAGCTGAGCAGCACATCATTGTCCGGGTTGATCGGCACGGTGAGGGTGCCGCTCCAACTGTTCTGGGCGCCGAATTGCTGGTTCTGGTCGCGGCGCAGGCCCAGCTCGGTGGAAAACCCCTGGCCGTGGAAGCGGTGCTGCACAAAGGCGGCGCGGTTCCAGCGGCTGTTTTCGGTAAAGGAGGTGGAACCGTGGAAGCGGTCTTCGTACCAGTCGCCGCCGAGGATCAGGCTGTTCTGGTCATCCAGCGTCAGGTCGTTCTGCCAGTTGACCGAGTCGCGGTAGGTATTGAACACGCTGAAATCCTCGCTGAGGGTATCGCGCTTGGTATCGCGGATCTCGCTATGGCCCAGTTCCAGGCGCGACTGCCAGTGCTCATTGAGTTCGGCGTCGACATAACCGCTGGCGCTGCTCACGGCGTAGTCGGTGTAGGGTTTCTGGCCGACGGTCTGCCCGGTGGCGGCGACGTAGCGCCCGAAGCTGTTGTCGTATTCCGACTTGCCGCGGCTATCCAGGAGATTGAAACCCACCTCCAGCGCCTCACTGAAGGCATGGCTGAGGTTCAGGCTGACGGACTGGTTGCGGTAGGCATCCCGATCGCCATCGCTGGGGAATGACGTGTGCGTCGAATTGATGCCGGCGGTTTCATCCAGGCTCGCGCCCAGGTTGAAGCGAGTGTGTTCATCACCGCCGGATAATCCGAGGCTGCGCTCCCAGGACTGGTGGCTGCCCAAGCCCAGGTTCAAGCGTGGTTGCAGGCCCTGTTCGGCATTGCGCCGGGTAAACACCTGGATCACCCCGCCGATCGCGTCGCTGCCGTAGATCACCGAGCGCGAACCGCGCAGCACTTCCACCCGCTCGATCTGATCGACGTTCAGGTACTGCAGGCCACTGTCGCCGGAGGTGGTATTGGCGATGCGCTGGCCGTCCACCAGCACCAGGCTTTGTGCGGACTTGGTGCCACGCAGGTAAATGCCTGGAAGGCTGCCACGGCCGCCGGTGGGCGCAACTTGCACTCCGGGGACGCGGCTGAGCAGGTCAGTCAGGCTGGTGGGTTGCAGGCGGTCGATGTCGTCGCGGGTGAAGACGGTGTTGGCGGCGCTGCTGTCGTTGCGCGCCTGGACCTGGCGGTTGGCGCTGATGACCACATCGGGGAGTTTCAGCGCAGCGTCGCGGGTGTCGGCGAGCAATTCAGGGGAGGGCAGAAGCAGCAGGGGGAGGGCTAGGCGAAGATGTCTCATGGGGCTGTCCATGGCGTTTGAAGGTGACGCAAATCAAATGTGGGAGGGGGCTTGCCCCCGATGGCGTCTTGTCAGTCAGCATCGTAGTTGACTGAACTGCCGCTATCGGGGCAAGCCCCCTCCCACATGTTGAGCCGGTTTCTACAGCCCCAGCAGGGTCATACGCTCGCGCACGGAGGCTTCGATTCCTGCTTCGTCCAACCCGCACTCCGCCAGCATCTGCGCCGGCTTGGCGTGTTCGACGTACATATCCGGCAGGCCCAGGTGCAACACCGACTTGAGGATATTCTCGCGCGCCAGGAACTCGCTGACGGCGGCACCTGCACCGCCCATGATGGCGTTCTCTTCAACCGTCACCAGCAATTCATGGCTGGCGGCGATGTCGCGTACCAGGGCTTCATCCAGCGGCTTGACGAAGCGCATGTCGACCACGGTGGCATCGATCTTCTCGGCGACTTTCAGCGCTTCGGCCAATTGCACGCCAAACACCAGGAAGGCGGCCTTGCTGCCTTGGCGACGCAGGATCCCTTTGCCGATCTCGATAGGCGCCAGGTCTTTCTCGATCACCGCGTTCGGGCCATTGCCTCGCGGGTAACGCACAGCGGCCGGGCCGTTATACAGGTGGCCGGTGCTGAGCATCTTGCGCAGTTCGTTCTCGTCGCTCGGCGTCATCACCAGCATGCCGGGGATGCAGCGCAGGTAGGACAGGTCGAAACTGCCGGCGTGGGTCGGGCCGTCTTCGCCGACCAGGCCAGCGCGGTCGATGGCAAACAGCACGTCGAGGTTCTGCACCGCCACGTCATGCACCAACTGGTCATAACCGCGTTGCAGGAAGGTGGAATAGATCGCCACCACCGGCTTGGCGCCTTCACAGGCCATGCCGGCAGCGAAGGTCACGGCGTGTTGTTCGGCAATCGCGACGTCGAAGTAACGCAGCGGGAAACGCTCGCTGAAGGCCACCAGGTCGGAGCCTTCCTTCATCGCCGGGGTAATCCCTACCAGGCGCGGGTCGGCAGCGGCCATGTCGCACAGCCATTCGCCGAACACTCCGGAATACTTCGGCCCACTGGCCTTTTTCGGTGCGGCGGCGGGCGCGTCCAGGGGTTCGAGCTTGGTGATGGCGTGGTAGCCAATCGGGTCGACTTCGGCCGGGGCGAAGCCTTTGCCCTTCTTGGTAACGATATGCAGGAATTGCGGGCCCTTGAGGTCACGCATGTTGCGCAACGTGGCGATCAGGGTCGGCAGGTCGTGGCCGTCGATCGGGCCGATGTAGTTCCAGCCCAGTTCCTCGAACAGCGTGCCGGGCACCAGCATGCCCTTGGCATATTCCTCGGTGCGCCGCGCGATTTCCCACGCGCCGGGCAGGCGTGACAGCACTTTCTTGCTGCCTTCGCGCATGCTTGCGTAGGTACGGCTGGAGAGGATCTTGGCCAGGTAATTGGACAAGCCACCGACATTGCGCGAGATCGACATGTCGTTGTCGTTGAGGATCACCAACATATTGGCATCCACTTCCGGCGCGTGGTTGAGCGCCTCGAAGGCCATGCCGGCGGTCAGTGCACCATCACCAATCACGGCAATCGCCTTGCGATCGCTGCCTTGCAGGCGGGCGGCAATCGCCATGCCCAGCGCTGCACTGATGGAGGTGCTCGAGTGGCCGACACCAAAGGTGTCGTACTCGCTCTCGGAACGACGCGGGAAGGCAGCAATGCCGTCCTTCTGGCGCAGGGTGCTCATGCGCTCGCGGCGGCCCGTGAGGATCTTATGCGGATACGCCTGGTGACCCACGTCCCACACCAGCCGGTCGTCCGGGGTGTCGAACACGTAATGCAGCGCGATGGTCAGCTCGATGACGCCCAGGCCTGCACCGAAATGCCCACCGGTCTGGCCGACCGTGTAGAGCAATTCCAGGCGCAACTCATCGGCCAGGGTTTCCAGCTCGGCTTCACCCAGACGACGCAGGCCGTCCGGCGTGGCAGCACGGTCGAGCAGGGGCGTGGACGGGCGTTTGCGGGGAATCTCTTGAAACGTCGTGGGCATCAGGCGAATCGTTATAGGTATAGAAGAGGCGGCAGTTTACCTCAAGCATCGCAAACTGCCCACGCAGAGCGCCGAACTTGGCTGATATGCGGCTGCAATGGCCGCAGTTATCAGTGCCGACGTTCGACGATATACCGCGCCAGGTGCCGCAGCGGCTCGGCTGCCGCGTCGAAAGGTCGCAGGGCGGCCAGGGCCTGGTCGCGTAGCTCGATGGCATACGCCTTGGCAGCTTCAAGCCCGAGCAATGCAGGATAAGTCGGTTTGTCCCGTGCGATATCCGCACCCTGGCGTTTGCCCAGGGTGGCGGTATCACTTTCCACGTCGAGAATGTCGTCCTGTACCTGGAACGCCAGGCCGATGGCCCGGGAATAGGTTTGCAAGGCCGCCAACTGCGGCGCTTCGGCCCGGCCACTGGCCAGGGCACCGAGGTGCACGGCAGCTTCTATCAATGCGCCGGTCTTGTGGCGATGCATATGTTCGAGGGCTTGCTGATCCAGCTTGAGGCTGACCGACCCCATGTCGATCGCCTGCCCGCCGACCATGCCGGCCGGGCCCGCAGCCAGGGCCAACGCGGTCACCATACGCAGGCGGATCTCGGCATTGACGCTGCTCAGCGCCGGGTCCAGCAAGGCGCTGAACGCCAGGCTCTGCAAACCGTCGCCGGCCAGGATCGCATAGGCTTCATCAAAGGCTTTATGGGTGGTGGGTTGGCCACGACGCAGATCGTCGTCGTCCATCGCCGGCAAATCGTCATGCACCAGGGAATACGCGTGAATCAACTCAACCGCACACGCCGCGCCATTCGCTTCTTCGGCCGGTGCGCCCAAGGCTTCACAGGCCGCATACGCCAGCAACGGGCGCACACGCTTGCCGCCATTCATCACGCTGTAGCGCATGGCTTCATAGAGACGCTTCATTTCCGGGCTTGGCGCAACAAACAAGGGCTCCAGCGCCGCATTCACCCGGGCTTGGCTGCTGGCCTGATACGCGTCGATCATTCCGGCTGTTCCGCATCGAAAGGTTCTTCGGCCAACTCCCCGTCGCGCTCCAGCAACACCTGGACCTTCTGCTCCGCCTGCGCCAACGCGCTCTGGCAGTCACGGGTCAGGCCGATGCCTTGCTCAAACGCCGTCAGCGAGTCCTCCAGCGACAACTCGCCGTTCTCCAGACGCTCGACCAAGGTTTGCAGGTCGGCGAGGGATTGTTCGAAATCGAGTGCAACTTTTTTGCGGGCCATGGCGGCTATTCCGGTAGACGGTAAACCGGCGCGACACTAGCAGACATGGGGGATGGGGGCAAATGAGAGGGGCGTCACTTGCCTGCTGTATTGACCCGATAACGCGTGCTGCGGCCGCCTCCCGGGAGACGAACCAAACAGTTTTTTTCCAACAGATCGGCCAGGTGTCGCGTCGCTGTCGCCTTGGATACCTTTGCCACCGACTGGTACTGCGCAGCGCTGATGCCGTGTTCGAAGCCCTTCTCACCACCGTCGAGCAGGCGATTGAGGACCTTGATCTGTTCAGCCGACAAAGGGAGGTCGCGGTGTTGCTGCCAGAACCGACTCTTTTCCAGCACTCGGTCAATCCGCGCCATGGCCTGCTGCACGCTGCGTAACAGGGTTTTAAGGAACCACTCCAGCCAGTCCGTGATATCCAATGAGGCCTTCTGGCTGGATTCCAGCGCGTTGTAGTAGCCGGTGCGGTCTTCGAGGATGCTGGCTGACATAGCATAGAAACGGATGGCCTGGTGTTCACCCTGGGCCAGTGCCAAATCGGTGATGGCGCGCGTCAGGCGACCATTGCCGTCATCGAAGGGATGCAGTGTGACAAACCAGAAGTGCGCGACGCCGGCGCGTACCAGAGGGTCCAGCTCCGGCTGATCGCGGCTGATTTCGAACCACTCCAGAAAATCCGCCAGTGCCTGCTCCAGCCCCAGACGTGGTGGCGCCTCGAAATGCACGGTCGGCCGATCAAGCCGGCCCGACACTACCTGCATCGGCTCATCCCCCCTCAATGCCCCGATATTGAGCGCTCTGGCGGCATAGCCTGCTTCTGGGGCCGGGAACAATAAGTGATGCCAGTTCAATAAGCGGGCGAGGGTAAAAGGCTGGGTGAATTGTTGAGTGGCATCCATCATCAACTCGGCGAGGCCTTCGCTACGGCGGCTTACCTGACCGTCTTCCATTGCTTCCAGGCCCATCCGCCTTGCCAGGGACGAGCGCACCGAGCCGACATTCAACAGCTCGCCCTCAATCGCCGAGGACGTCAGGATATTTTGCAGCAGCGCATCCAGTTCATTTTGTGCGCTGACTGCTTGGCTGACGGAGCCGAGCATGCCCAAAAGCTTGCCTTGGGCGTGTCCGCACTCGCGCAGCAAAGCCGCAAGGCGACCGGGTTGCCAGTGGAAATGAGGCCAGTCGGCGTGTTGCCAGATCCAGTGTGGATGAGCCATGGTGGAATGCCTGGGGTGCGTGAGCCGAATAAAGAGGTTATTCGGCTCATTTTGTGAACCGATTGTGCTGCGGATTCGGCTCAGGGTCTAGTCAGGCTGTCGTTATTTTCTGTAGCTATGGCGATGTGAGGTTTTGATTTTACCTTCTGGGCGATATAACTATCAGCAACCACTGGAAGATGCCCTCTCCGGTATTATTCGCCATAAAGCAGTAGCTTTCTCGCTTCACTAGCTTCAAGCTTTATGACTTTTTTGTGAGGGGCTAGAGTCTTATTCATTGTACATGTCGCCTATTTTAGGCCCGGCGGCGCCTATCATTTGTAAGGCAACTAGATCGTTGAGTTTGATCCGCTCCATAAACTGTTTTGCTGATCTGTAAAATTTATGGCTGGTGTGTTTTTGTTAAAAGCACTCGTGCGCAAATATCTCTAGTGCTAAAGGTGGCACTAATGCGTAGCTTTATTTCATTTGTTTGTATGGCGTTTTTTCAATGGTGTTGTCCGCGAACGCCTGCGGTCTAGAGTAAGGTTTGTGCTGCGAAGATAAGTTTCGTTCTGCGTCTACTAGTTTCTCTATATGGCTATCACTGTTCACGTCTCAACGTCTGGGAGTTTGTGGTATGGAGGGCTTCAATAGTGCAAAGTCGATATCGCCCTCAAATGAAATACAAGCAATCCAGTTTAGCTGTTTTGAACTATATATGTGTGCTGTGGTATTTCGGAGAAAACGCTGAGTGCCTCTTCTAGTTGTTCGAGGTTTATGCAGTAAGCGTCGTCACAAACCGAATCACCCACAATAATTATTGTGTCGTCGGCGACTTTTTTGATTTCCTTGGCCAGTCGTGAGGTCGGCGAGTCCGTAAGGTCGCCCCCAAAGTTCATGCTGTTGTTTAATTTGCTCCAGGCAATTTTGCTTCCTGAGAAAGGGATGTTTTCATTGATCTCTCTAACAATGGAAGCGTGATCATTGGCAGGAAGAATATTAAAGGCAATGTTGTGGGATCTCAGTTCCGCAATTAGCTTGTCATCAAAATGGCTCATTTTTTTTTGCGAACCTTTTAGTCATTTGTAATACGGTTTTTGGAAAAAGGGGGCGGAATTATTTGATTGCTCCCTTTCTACTTCGCGTCAGTCAATGTCATATCTCTTGTGCGCTATAGCTGCCAGCAACTACGAGAAAAATTGTTTCTCCGCCATTACTCGATGTAAAGCAGTAGGTTATTCCAGTTTCACCAGGCTCCAGTCTAGTGGCTTCTTGCGAAAGTCATGTGTTTTCCTCTTCGTACATGTCGCATATTTCGGTGCCGACAGGGCCTAAGCCTTGAAAGGCAACTAGGTCGTTAAAGGTTATATTCCAACGTTTTTCCTGCCAGTCTGTAAACTCCATTATCAATGTATTGCGGTTGCAAATCAGTTTTTCAATTGTTCCATCTGCCACAGGGATTTTTTTCATATCAGCTTCCTGGATGTTTTCCACCCGGTAAAAATCCGGTTCCGTGCCCTTCTTCGTAAGAGTGTGGTACGACTTTTATTGCTAGATAGGGGGCTGGGGGCAGATTTATTTGATCGAAAACAGCGAGTCGGATCTTTAGTCTATAAATAGTTCTGTCCCGAATGGCACTTACTTAACCTTTTTCGGATGTCCATTTTTCCTGACCTCGGCCCTTGCCGCCGAACGCGTCTGCATCA
>NZ_JBMDIS010000147.1:0-8659 GCF_057808775.1 Pseudomonas sp. FG86
GCCAGTCAGTTAAGGCTTTTTTGTAGGAGCGAGGGGGACGCCTAGTTCTTGCTCGCGAAAAACGCACAGGCGCCGCGTTGATTCAGGAAGTACGCGTTATCGTTGACGTTTTTCGCGAGCAAGCTCGCTCCTACCGGCGTTAGGGCACGCCTCCACCCGATAGCTGTTTTCCTGTTGGTGCATAACCGGACTTTGAAATCCCTTTTTAAGTGCGAAAAATCCCCGTTTTCGCGGTTTATTTATATCTAATGCACCATTTAAATTCACAAAGGCGACATTTTGCCCTGTCGCGGTGCGACATGAATTGATAAAGTCCGGCTCAATCTCATTCAAAAACAATCAATTTGCCGAGACTTTTCATGATCGAATCCGTCGAATCCTTCCTCGCCCGCCTCAAAAAACGCGACCCCGACCAGCCGGAATTCCACCAGGCGGTAGAAGAAGTCCTGCGCAGCCTGTGGCCGTTTCTCGAAGCCAATCCTCACTACCTGGCTTCGGGCATCCTGGAGCGCATCTGCGAGCCGGAGCGTGCGATTACCTTTCGGGTTTCGTGGGTGGATGATCACGGCAAGGTCCAGGTCAACCGCGGATTCCGCATCCAGATGAACAGCGCCATCGGCCCCTACAAGGGCGGCCTGCGCTTCCATCCGTCGGTAAACCTGGGCGTGCTGAAGTTCCTCGCCTTCGAGCAGACCTTCAAGAATTCCCTGACCTCGTTGCCCATGGGCGGCGGTAAAGGTGGCTCGGACTTCGACCCCAAGGGCAAGAGCGACGCTGAAGTCATGCGTTTCTGCCAGGCGTTCATGAGCGAGCTGTACCGCCATATCGGCGCGGACGTGGACGTTCCGGCTGGCGACATCGGTGTGGGCGCTCGCGAGATTGGTTTCCTGTTCGGCCAGTACAAACGCCTGAGCAACCAGTTCACCTCGGTGCTGACCGGCAAGGGCATGACCTACGGCGGCAGCCTGATCCGCCCTGAAGCCACCGGTTTCGGTTGTGTGTACTTTGCTGAAGAAATGCTCAAGCGCGACGGCCTGCGGGTTGAAGGCAAGCGCGTGGCGGTGTCCGGCTCTGGCAACGTGGCGCAATACGCGGCGCGCAAGGTCATGGACCTGGGCGGCAAGGTGATCTCCCTGTCCGACTCCGAAGGCACCCTGTACGCCGAAAGCGGTTTGACCGAGGAACAATGGTTGGCGCTGCTGGAAGTGAAAAACGTCCAGCGCGGTCGTATCAGTGAACTGGCCGAACGCTTTGGCCTGGAATTCCGCAAAGGCAAAACCCCTTGGGAGCTGGCCTGCGATATCGCGTTGCCTTGTGCCACCCAGAACGAACTCGACGCCGAAGCGGCCCGCACCCTGCTGCGCAACGGCTGCATCTGCGTGGCCGAAGGCGCCAATATGCCGGCGACGTTGGAGGCTGTGGATATCTTTATCGAGGCGGGCATCCTGTTCGCCCCTGGCAAGGCGTCCAATGCCGGTGGCGTGGCGGTGAGTGGCCTGGAAATGTCGCAGAATGCCATGCGCCTGCTATGGACCGCTGGCGAAGTGGACAGCAAGCTGCACAACATCATGCAGTCGATCCACCACGCCTGCGTGCATTACGGTGAGGAGAACGGCCGAGTCAACTACGTGAAGGGTGCAAACATCGCGGGCTTCGTGAAAGTTGCCGACGCGATGCTGGCGCAGGGCATCGTCTAGGCTTCGGGCTCGATAAGCACTACTTCGATCAACTGGTCGCCGACGGGGCGCTGCCACACTACCTCGTCGCCCACCTGGGCGCCGAGCAAGGCGCGGCCCAGGGGCGAACCCCAGTTGATCAACCCAGCGTGGGCATCGGCCTGGTCTTCGCCCACCAGCTGGATGCGTTGTTGTTGGTCCTGTTCATTGGCGAAGGTGACCCAGCTGCCGATCTGTACCTTGTCGGTGGAGGTGGCCGGCGCAACCACTTGGGCGCTCTGCACCCGCTGGTTGAAATAACGCAAATCCCTCTCAAGGTCAGCCTGGCGCTGCTTGTCGGCCTGTTCGCCCTTGGCGGATTCGATGCTGTAGGCCTGCTGCAACTGCGCGACCTTGGTCTGCAACTGCGCCAACCCTTGCGCGGTGAGGCGGTTGGGTTGCGCGCTGACCTGGCGTTCTACCGGCAGATCGGCCTGGGCGGCTGCGTTGTCTTCGTTTACAAAAGCTCGGCTCATGACGTTCTCCCTCTATGGAGCTTGGGCCATGGTCGCCGCGCTTTAGTTTCGATGGATATCTGAAAGCGACCTATTGCGAGCGATAAGCCCTGCCCGCGTCGCGGTCTTTCTCCTGCTGCCAGGCGCGCTCGCGTTCATCCCAGTGATTGTCCTTGTAGTCACGCAACTCTTCGTTTTCGCGCATGGCCTTGCACTGGCGGAAACCATCTTCCCAGCCTTCTGCATACAGACGGTCTTTCAAATAGCGTGGCACGTTCTTGCGAAATGCCCCGGTGATCACCCCGGCAGCCTGGCGACCGCTGCTGCAACCGTCATCAAAACCATCGGCAAATGCCGGTGGATACCCCTTGGCCAGCAACTCCTGATGGGTTGATTGGCAACCCGACATCACCACCACTGCACACAGCATCACTGCATACCGCCACATCGCTTGCTCCCTGGCCGTTTCACGGCTGATACGGGAAGTCTAGATAGGGATTTGTCGGGGCGGTGTGAAAGGGCGGTGAGAAATGTGTTGGCGGTAGGGGATGACGTCGATGGCAACGAGAAGCGCTGCCCGTGTGGCAAGCCCTAATGCCTGTCAGTTAAGAGATAGAACGAGCAAACACTAAGTAACCTGTGGCGAGCGGGCTTGCCCCGCGTTGGGCTGCGCAGCAGCCCCAAAACCTGGCGATTTAATATGCCTGGATAAACGCGGTGGCCTTATTGGGGCGGCTTCGCAGCCCAACGCGGGGCAAGCCCGCTCGCCACAGTTTCAGTGTTCCGCCTTAACTGACTGGATTAGCTGTGCGGCTCTGCCGCTTTTGTCAGGACCGCATGTTCCGCCAATTCCTGCTGTATAAACGCCGCGATCATCGCGCGATAGACCTGTTCGGTCACCTCGGGATTGGCGTCCACGGTCTGCGCCAGGTCCCGCACCTTGGCGATCACCTGTTCCACCCGCTGCGGGGCCTTGACGCCATCGGTGTCTTTTTTGAAGCGTGCGGCCTGGGAGACGTAGCGGCCGCGCTCGGCCAGCAGGGTGACGATTTGCTGGTCGAGGCGGTCGATGTTGTCGCGGACTTGTTCAAGGGTGGTGCAGGTAACGGCCATGTTGAGTGAACTCCTGATTGTGCGGGCAATGCTAACAAAAAAATCTGGGGGCCAATCCCCTGCCACATTTTTGAGCATCGCCAGGCTTTAATCAGTAGTGATACCACTTCACCTCAAGCATCACTTCATTCACCGGCGTCGATAAGTGACTGTACTCACGCTGGGCACTCAGGCGCAGGCCGAGGTTGCGTGACAGTTCCCACTGTTGGTTCAAGCTGAGGCTGCGGCGCACTTCGCCATTGGTGAAGAAATCACCTTTGGCTTCCAGGCTCAGGTTGCCCAGCGGGTTTTTCCACAGCACGCCAGTATTGAAGCCGGCAGCGGGGGAGATGGCTTCGCTGAAGTCGTTGTTGTGTTCCACGCGCACGGTGCCAAGGGCAAAGCCGAGCATGTCATCGCTCAGTTGCCAGGTGCCACCGGCGCCACCGTTGACGTGGGCCACGAGGGTTTCGTCGTCGTGTTTGCCCGGTACGCGCTCCAGGCCGCCGGTGACTTGCCATGACCACGGTTGCAGCAACGCGTTGCGAGGCGTCAGCGAGCGGATGGTGGCCAGGTCCAGTTGCTGCAGTTGCCAGTGGTTGCCTTCGTACTGGCGCAGTTTCATTTGCAGGATTTCAATCTGCGCGCCGAGGGGGAAACCTTCTGCGTTGTCGTTGAGGTCGTGGTAGGCCATGCGCAGGCCGTATTCGCCGAAGGTCTTGTCACCACGGGTACCGATGCCGGCCTGCCAGGTGCGCGACTCGTGGCCGTTCTCGGGCAGGCCGGGGCGCTCGACCTTCAGGTCGGGCGCGGGGTTCTGGTTGATCGCGCGCAGCAATTCGAAGCTGCGCTGGGAGCGTTCGGTGTCGCGCTCCAGGCCGTTGGCGCGGTAGCGGCCAAGGCGGTAGGCGGCGTCGATGATCAGGGCCTGGCGTTCGCGGGGCAGGGCTTTGAACGCAGGCTCCTGCAATTGCTTCTGGTCATCGCTGACTTTCAGTACCCATTGCTGTTCATCGCGGTCCAGCGGCTTGGCGCGTTCGAGCAGCTCGCGCTCACGGGACGGCCGGTAGTCGATTTTCTCGACCAGCCCGGCCTCTTTCACCGCCTTGACCGTGTCGGTCGGGATCGCGGTGAGCGGGAACTGTTCAGTCAGGCGCAGGCCGGGTCGGGCCACTTGCAGCAGTTCGAGCAGGCGATAAGAGCAGTTTTCGTCGAAGAAGAAGTAGTCGAACTGGATCTGCTTGAGTTCCCACACGTGCTCGACCATGCGCTTGGTCTCGACTTCAGTGAGGTTCAGGCGGTACTCCCACAGGTCACGGTTTTCCAGGCTGCGGTATTCGGAGAGTTTTTCCTGGTAGGGCACCAGTGCGAACAGGCCTGGGTAGCCGCCCATCAGGCCCTTCCAGGCATAGAGGATGCTGTTGTCCGAGCCTTCGATATAGGCGCCGAAGTTGATCGCGTAGCTGAGCAGGGCGGTGTTGTTGCTTTGTACATCCGCCTGGTCGATGCGCAGCAAGGTGTGGCCGAACATGGAGGACGGGCTGTTGAGGTAGGCCGCCGGGAAGATCATCACCGCGCTGTGGGGGGCGACATCCTTGAACCATTGCTTGAATTCGGTGCAGTCCAGCGCGGGCAGGTCGGTCAGTTGCAACTGATCCTTGAGCCAGCGGGTACGTGCGGGGTAAACGCATTGGGCGTGTTTTTCACCCAGGCTGGCCGGAGCGTACAGCGCTTCAACGGTGGCCTTGAGTTCGGCGTCCGGGTGGTGGGCGCCATCGGATGCGAGGAAGAACTTCTTGTCGCTGACATAGCTGCGCCAGCCGCTGATCTTGCCGGCTTCGTAATGGCCCAGGGACAACCAGAACGGATCATTGGCCAGTTGCTGCAAACGTTGGTCATCAATGTGCGGGGCCGCGTACAGCGGGGCGCAGGCGAAGAGTGCCATCCAGGCAAAGCGTTTGAGCATAGGGGCAACTTAAGTCGGGAAAAGTAAGACCCAAGGGGGGGCGGGTCCAAAATTAAAACCCGCGCCTTGGAGGGCGCGGGCAGGTCGAGCTTAAGCCTGGGTAGCGTATTTCGCCAGACGGGCATCACTTTTCAGTACAGCCAGGGTGTTGTTGTGCACGTCGTCAGCGGTGACGTCAGCCTTGCTGAAGATTTGCTGGAAGTGCTCGTGGGTCACGGCCGCGAAGTGTTCGCGATCTTCTGGGGCAACGCCCAGTACCACGGCGTAGGTGGTCAGTGCTTCACCATTGCCCTTGGCCATGTCTTCGGACAGCTCGTTCATCATGCCATTCATGGCAATCCAGGACTTGCCGCCGTAGGTCAGGGCGCTGTTGGTGCTGCAACCGTTGGTGCCCGAGGTCATGCCGAAGGTGGCGTTACCCGAAGTACCGTTGGTGGTGGACGCCAGGAAGTGCGCTGGAGTACCGCGCTGGCCTTCAAACAGCATGTTGCCCCAACCGCAGTTCGGGCCGCCTGGTGCTTCAGCCATTGCATTGAGGGAGACGACGGTGAAGAGAGTACCGAGAAGGATCCGTTTCATAGCTTTTTTCTCTTTGTGTGCAAACCAATGGACAAGGGTTCAGGCACTTCATAGCGCCTTAGGGGCCAGTTATTAGTCCGGCCCGCGCAGTTTGGAGTTTAGGCAGGTTCCAGGGGTTCCGTGATTTTTTATAAAACAATCAGAGTTGTCGCGTTTTTTTTGTAGGGCGCATGCCGTGTCCAGGCTTTCACAAAAAGCGCGCCTTGCCAGAGCGCGCAACCGGGAGCCAGAATGCCGTCATCTGCCCCGCCTGATGTAAGGAAGCCCGATGCCTGATCCTGTTGCTGCCAGCCTGCGTCTAGCGCCCGAAGCGCTGACTCGCCCTTTCTCCGCTGAACAGTTCAGCTTCTCCACCACCAATGACTTGGAGCCCTTTCGCGGTGTGCTTGGCCAGGAACGTGCGGTTGAAGCCTTGCAGTTTGGCGTGGCCATGCCACGCCCCGGTTACAACGTGTTTGTCATGGGCGAGCCGGGCACCGGCCGCTTTTCGTTCGTCAAACGCTACCTGAAGGCCGAAGGCAAACGCCTGCAGACCCCGGCAGACTGGGTCTACGTGAACAACTTCGATGAGCCCCGCGAACCGCGTGCGCTGGAACTGCCTGCGGGCGGCGCGGCGGCGTTCATCAGCGATATCAACGGCTTGATCGACAACCTGGTGGCGACCTTCCCGGCGGTCTTTGAGCACCCGACGTACCAACAGCGCAAAAGTGCGATCGACCGTGCCTTCAACCAGCGCTACGACAAGGCCCTGGACGTGATTGAACGCCTGGCCCTGGAAAAAGACGTGGCGCTGTACCGCGACAGCTCCAACATCGCCTTCACCCCTATGCTCGACGGCAAGGCGCTGGACGAGGCCGAGTTCTCGCAGCTGCCGGAAGTCGATCGCGAGCGTTTCCACACCGATATTTCCGAACTGGAAGAACGCCTCAACGAAGAGTTGGCCAGCCTGCCGCAATGGAAGCGCGAGTCCAACAACCAACTGCGCCAGTTCAACGAAGAAACCATCACCCTGGCCCTCCAGCCGTTGCTGTCGCCGTTGTCGGAAAAGTACGCGGAGAACGCCGCTGTGTGCGGCTACCTGCAAGCCATGCAGGTGTACTTGTTGAAGACCGTGGTCGAGCAATTGGTGGACGACGCCAAGACCGACGCCCAGGCCCGCAAGCTGCTCGAAGAGCAGTACTGCCCGAGCCTGGTGGTGGGGCATCCGGTCAATGGCGGCGCGCCGGTGGTGTTCGAACCGCACCCGACCTACGACAACCTATTCGGCCGTATTGAATACAGCACCGACCAGGGCGCGCTCTACACCACCTATCGCCAGTTGCGCCCGGGGGCCTTGCATCGGGCCAATGGCGGGTTCCTGATCCTGGAGGCCGAGAAAATGCTCAGCGAGCCGTTTGTGTGGGACGCCCTCAAGCGTTCCCTGCAGTCGCGCAAGCTGAAGATGGAGTCGCCCCTGGGTGAGCTGGGCCGCCTGGCGACCGTGACCCTTAACCCGCAGATGATCCCGTTGCAGGTCAAGGTGATCATCATCGGTTCACGCCAGCTGTACTACGCGTTGCAGGACGCCGATCCGGACTTCCAGGAGATGTTCCGCGTCCTGGTGGATTTCGACGAAGACATCCCGATGGTCGACGAAAGCCTGGAGCAGTTCGCCCAGTTGCTCAAAACCCGTACCTCGGAAGAAGGCATGGCGCCCTTGACGTCGGACGCGGTGGCGCGGCTGGCTACCTACAGTGCTCGGCTGGCGGAGCATCAGGGGCGGTTGTCGGCGCGCATTGGTGACTTGTTCCAGTTGGTGAGCGAGGCGGATTTCATTCGTCACCTGGCGGGTGACGAGATGACTGATGCCGGCCATATCGAACGCGCGCTGAAGGCCAAGGCCACGCGCACCGGGCGGGTGTCGGCGCGGATTCTCGACGACATGCTCGCCGGGGTGATCCTGATCGACACCGCCGGCGCGGCCGTCGGCAAGTGCAACGGGTTGACGGTGCTGGAGGTCGGTGATTCGGCGTTTGGCGTGCCGGCGCGGATTTCCGCCACGGTCTACCCAGGCGGCAGCGGCATTGTCGACATCGAGCGTGAAGTTAACCTCGGCCAGCCGATTCACTCCAAGGGCGTGATGATCCTGACCGGGTACCTGGGCAGCCGTTATGCGCAGGAATTCCCGCTGGCGATTTCCGCGAGTATCGCGCTGGAGCAGTCCTACGGTTACGTGGACGGCGACAGTGCGTCCCTGGGCGAGGCGTGCACCTTGATCTCGGCGCTGTCGAAGACGCCGCTCAAGCAGTGCTTTGCCATCACCGGCTCGATCAACCAGTTTGGTGAAGTGCAGGCGGTGGGCGGGGTCAACGAGAAGATCGAAGGCTTCTTCCGCCTGTGTGAGGCACGCGGTTTGACCGGCGAGCAAGGGGCGATCATTCCCCAGGCCAACGTCGCCACGCTGATGCTCGATGAGAAGGTGTTGCAGGCCGTGCGTGCCGGGCAATTCCACATCTACGCGGTGCGTCAGGCGGATGAGGCCTTGAGCCTGCTGGTGGGCGAGCCGGCCGGCGAGCCGGACGCTGAAGGGCAATTCCCCGAGGGCTCGGTGAATGCGCGGGTGGTCGAGCGTTTGCGTGCGATTGCCGAGATGATCAGCGAGGAGGACTTGAAGGAGGCTGAGAAAGAGCTGGCGCAGCATGCACTGGCGGAAGCCAAGCCGACTTAATGGGCTTTGTGGCGAGCGGGCTTGCCCCGCGTTGGGCTGCGCAGCAGCCCCAAAACCAAGCGACGCAACCTGACTGGCACACCGCGGCGGTCTTACTGGGGCTGCTGCGCAGCCCAACGCGGGGCAAGCCCGCTCGCCACAAAAA
>NZ_JBMDIS010000148.1:0-8557 GCF_057808775.1 Pseudomonas sp. FG86
CACGGGACCAAGCTCCCTCGCCACAGACCACTGGAAATTGTGTAGATACCCATGCTCATCGGGGGCAAGCCCCCTCCCACAAAGGCTCTACAGTGGTTTGGAGATCGGGGTTTCAGGCCGCGTGGCTTTCCTTTTTCAAGCTGTCCATATCGATCACGAACCGATACTTCACATCGCCCTTGAGCATGCGCTCATACGCCTCGTTGATGCCCTGGATATCGATCATTTCGATGTCCGAGACAATCCCGTGCCTGGCGCAGAAATCCAGCATGTCCTGGGTTTCCTGGATGCCGCCGATCAACGAACCGGCCAGGCTGCGGCGCTTGAAGATCAGGTTGAACACCGTAGGCGACGGGTGCGGGCTGTCGGGGGCGCCGACCAGGGTCATGGTGCCGTCGCGCTTGAGCAGGTTGAGGAAGGCGTCGAGGTTGTGCGGCGCGGCGACGGTGTTGAGGATGAAGTCCAGGCTGTTGGCGACCTTGGCCATTTCGTCCGGGTTCTTCGACACCACCACCTGATCGGCACCGAGGCGCAGGCCGTCTTCGCGCTTGTTCGGCGAGGTGGTGAACAAGGTGACATGGGCGCCCATGGCGTGGGCAATCTTCACCGCCATATGCCCCAGGCCCCCGAGGCCGACCACACCGACTTTCTTGCCGGGGCCGACCTTCCAGTGATGCAGCGGCGAATAGGTGGTGATGCCAGCGCACAACAGCGGCGCCACGGCCGCCAGGTGGGTGTCATCGTGGGAGATGCGCAGCACGAACTTCTCCTTGACCACGATATTGTCCGAGTAGCCCCCGAAGGTGTTCTCCCCGCCAAACACCGGGCCGTTGTAGGTGCCGGTAAAACCGCTCTCGCAATATTGCTCCTCGCCCTCGGCGCAAGAGGCG
This sequence comes from Pseudomonas sp. FG86, assembly GCF_057808775.1. Classification (NCBI taxonomy): domain Bacteria; kingdom Pseudomonadati; phylum Pseudomonadota; class Gammaproteobacteria; order Pseudomonadales; family Pseudomonadaceae; genus Pseudomonas; species Pseudomonas sp. FG86. The sequence continues at coordinate 891 of NZ_JBMDIS010000148.1, forward strand.
CAGTGCTGGCAGCTGTCGACCATGCAGCCGACACCGGCGAGGTCGCCGACCTTGAATGTCTTCACATTGGCCCCGACCGCCGTGACGCGGCCGACGATTTCATGGCCGGGCACCGAAGGGTAGAGGGTGTTGTTCCACTCGTTGCGGGCGGTGTGCAGGTCGGAGTGGCACACGCCGCAGTAGAGAATGTCGATCTGTACGTCATCCGCCCCCGGCGCGCGGCGCTCGAAGGTAAAGGGCTTGAGGGCATCCTTGGCGTTCTGGGCGGCGTAGCTGTATGTCTTGGCCATTTCGTTCACCTGTGTGATCTGACGGTAGAGGTCAGTGGACCAGCATAGACGCTGAACCGTTCAACCGAGCACGTCTGTACAATTTCCATCGCGTCCCTGCGCCTAACCTCACGGCTTTCAATCGCGTAGAAGTGCTGGAGAGTGGGCATGCGTAGCAAAGCAATCAAGGTATCTGTGGCATTGACGCTGCTGGCGGGCGCAATGATGGGCAATACCTTCGCGGCAACCCCGAGCGTGGCCGTGGCGCCACAATACGACACCAGCCACGTCTATGTGGCCCCGGCGGATGTGGACCGTTTCACCCAGAGTTTCCTCGCCACCTTCGGCGGCAAAAGCACGCCCCAGGTGGTGGTGAATGTGCTGCCGGTGCCGAGCAGTACCACCTCGCAGCTGCTGCAGACGCCGGCGGGCACGGTGTCGCTGTTCGGTTTCACCACGCCTATCCCGCACCCTTTTGGCCAGGAACGCAACGGCTACCTGGTCAAGGACATGGACGTTGCACTCAAAGCCGCGCGGGAAAACGGCGCTGCCGTTATCGTCAGCGACTTCCCGGACCCGATCGGGCGTGACGCCGTGGTGCAATGGCCGGGTGGCGTGAACATGCAGCTCTACTGGCACACCAGGATCCCGGACTACGCGGCGTTCCAGACCGTGCCGGAAAATCGCGTATACCTGTCCACCGAGCGCGCCGACGCCTTTATCAAATCGTTCCTGGGCTTCTCCCACGGCAAGGTGCTGGCCGATGACAAGCATGCGCCCGGCACCGATGTGGGCCAAGCCACTGGCACGTACCGCCGCGTCGACATCGAGTCACCGTTCGGACGCATGGCGGTGCTGGTCACCAACGGCCAACTGCCCTACCCCTTCGGCCATGAGACCACCGGTTATCAAGTGCCTGACCTGACGGCTACCCTGGGCAAGGCCACCGGTTCCGGCGCCAAGGTCCTGGTGCCGGCCTTTGACAGCAAGGGCCGCCGCAGCGCCGTGGTTGAATTCCCCGGCGGCTACGTCGCGGAAATTCACCAACTCCTCGCTGCAAAATGATTGGCCGCACAGGCTGGGGCCTGGCCGTGCTGTGGCCGCTGCTGATCGGCAGCGCCCACGCCGACGATCAACCGACACGACCGGCCATCAAGACCAACCGCTGGCAGGAAGACTGGTCGGTGCTCCAAGACCCGGCGCTGCGCACCCAACCGCTGGACAGCTTGAAGTACATCCCGCTGTCCAGCGCCAACCCGTTCACCTATTTGTCATTGGGGGCGACGTTGCGCGAGCGCTTCGAGATGAACGATGCCAATGGTTTTGGGGTGAAGGGCGTCAAGCGTGACAGCTACCTGATCCAGCGCTTCCAGGTGCACGCCGACCTGCACTTGAACGAAAACTGGCGGCTCTTCACCCAACTGGAAGATGCACGCGCCTACGACAAGACCACGGTCGGCGGCGCCGACCAGAACCGCGTCGATTTGCGCCTGGCCTTTGCCGAATACGTCAACGCCTTCAGCAGCGGCACGCTCAAGGCGCGTGTCGGGCGCCAGGACTTTGCCTTCGACTTGCAGCGTTTCATCTCATCGCGGGACGGCCCGAACGTGCGGCAATCCTTCGATGCATTGTGGGCCGATTGGGAAACGTCCAACTGGCGCTTTATCGGGATTGCCAGCCAGCCAGTGCAGTATCAGGACGAGCGGCACTTCGACGACAAATCCAACAGTGACGCGCGCTTCCACATGCTGCGGGTCGAGCGGCTGGTGGGCGGCAAGAATGAGCTGTCGGCCTACTACGGCGTGTACGAGCGCAGCGCTGCGCACTATCTGGATGCGGACGGCGATGAAACCCGCCACCTGCTGGATGCACGCCTGGGCGGCACGGCCCAGGGGTTCGACTGGGACATTGAAGCCATGCTGCAAAGCGGCTCGGTGGGCAACAAGGATATTCGCGCCTGGGCCGGCGGCAGCCGCACGGGATACACCTTCGACAGCGTGACGTGGAAACCGCGCATCGGCCTGCAACTGGACATCGCCTCGGGCGACCGTAAGACCGGTGACGGTACAGTCGGCACGTTCAACCCGCTGTTCCCCAACGGCTACTATTTTTCCCTGGCCGGCTATACGGGCTACAGCAACCTGATTCACGTCAAACCGTCGATCACTGTCAAGCCCATCGACAAGCTCAGCGTGCACACCGCCGTCGGCCTGCTGTGGCGCCAGACCACCAGCGATGCGGTGTACACGCAACCGAACCTGCCGGTCGCCGGCACCGCAGGCCAGGGTGGACGCTGGACCGGTGCCTACGGTCAATTGCGCACCGACTACGTGTTTACGCCGAACCTCACCGGTGCGGTTGAAGCGGTGCATTACGCGGTCGGCCGCACGTTGCGCGACGCCGGCGGCGACGACAGCAATTACCTGGGGGTCGAGCTCAAGTTCAGTTGGTGACCCCAGGCAAGCACACCCGTACAAGCCCCTGGCCCGGTTTCGGGCAATAGTGAGGCTGATGTCCAGTCCCTCAACCAAGGAGTTTTTCCATGAGCACATTCGTAGCCAAAGACGGTACCCAGATCTATTTCAAGGACTGGGGCAGCGGTAAACCGGTGCTGTTCAGCCACGGCTGGCCGCTGGATGCCGACATGTGGGAATACCAGATGGAATACCTGAGCAGCCGTGGTTTTCGCACTATCGCATTTGACCGCCGTGGCTTCGGGCGCTCTGACCAGCCGTGGACCGGTAACGACTACAACACCTTCGCTGACGACATCGCGCAGTTGATCGAACACCTGGACCTCAAGGACGTGACCCTGGTGGGCTTCTCCATGGGCGGCGGTGACGTGGCCCGCTACATCGCCCGCCACGGCAGTGCACGGGTGGCCGGCCTGGTGCTGTTGGGCGCCGTGACGCCAATTTTCGGCCAGCAGGCGGATTACCCGCAGGGCGTGCCGAGCGAAGTGTTCGACGGCATCAAGGCCGGGTTGCTCAAAGACCGTGCGCAGTTCATCGCGGACTTCAACACGCCGTTCTTCGGCATCAACAAGGGCCAGACCGTTTCCGAAGGTACGCTGGCCCAGACCCTGCAGATCGCCATGCTGGCGTCCCTCAAGTCGACCGTGGATTGCGTCAGTGCATTCTCCGAGACCGACTTCCGCCCGGACATGGCCAAGATCGACGTACCGACCCTGGTGATCCACGGTGACGGCGACCAGATCGTGCCGTTCGAGACTACCGGCAAGGTGGCGGCCGAGATGATCAAGGGTGCCAAGTTGAAGGTGTACAAGGATGCGCCGCACGGGTTTGCCGTGACCCACACCCAAGCCTTGAACGAGGACCTGCTGGCGTTCCTCAATCGCTGAAAAACCCCGCTCCTTTGGCCGGAACGCTAGTGCCCTGTAGGAGCAAGCTTGCTCGCGAAGATCGTCAACGATGACGCAGTCAATCAGATTTAACGCGTCGCTCTTGGGTTCTTCGCGAGCAAGCTCGCGCCTACAAGGGCAGGGTTTAACCGGCCTTTTTTTCCAGCGCCAGGCGACCTGGCCCGGCAATCAGGATGCTGGTGAAAATGATCAACAGCAGCCAGCCGAATTGCCCTTCCAGCAGCGTCCACTCCGGATGCACCACCACCATCGCAATCAACAGCACCGCCAGGATCGGCAGGCACGCCAGGCGCACCAGCACCCCGGCGATGATCAACAGCGGGCACAACACTTCGGCGAATATCGCCAGCAGCAGGGTGACATGGGCGCCGAGGTGAAACGGGTCTTCGATCAGCTTCAACTGCTCGCTGTAGTTGAGCAATTTGGGCAGGCCATGCACCCACAGCAGGAACAGCGCCCCGCTGACCCGCAGAAATAACAGCCCGATGTCCTGGTGTCTTGATTCGTTCATATGCGCTCCGGTGGGTTGACACGTTATCGACGTCGATTGTGTCCGCAGAGCGCTACGCACGCTTGCAACCGTGTGCTGACCTTACTCCCTGGTGCCGGCAAACCCGGCGACGATCTCGTCGATCACCGCCCGTACCCGCGCGGTGTGGCGCAAGTCGGCATGGGTCACCAGCCACACGTCATACGGCAAGGGCCGCGTACGCTCCGGCCACACACGCACCAGGCCGTCCATCTGGCCGGTCGGCACCGGGATTTCACCGATACCGATGCCGGCGGCAATCGAGCGGCGTACCAGCAGGCTGGAACTCAACGCAGCCACAATGCGCCCACGGCCCAAGGGTTCGGACACCAGGCTCATGTCTTTCTGGGTTTGCAGGTACGGTTGGTAGACCACCAGGTCATGGCCTTCGAACAGACTGCCCGGCTCCGGCACACCGTGGCGGTCGACATACGCCTGTGAAGCGAACAGGCCCACCGGCCAACGCGCCATGCGCCGGGCGATCAGGTCGGGGCTGTCCGGGCGGATGTTGCGCACAGCGATGTCGGTTTCACGCTTGGCCAGGCTGAGGAACTGGGTGGAAGCGTCCAGTTGCACACGCACGTCGGGGTGCTGATGGTGCAGCCGGGCGATCGCCGGGATCAGAAAGTCGATGGCCAGGGAGTCGGTGCTGCTGACCCGCACCGTGCCGGTCAGGCGGTCGTCCAGGCCTTGGATCTGGCGCTGGAGATCCAGGGCCGAGCGTTCCATTTTTTCCACCGAGAGCAAGGCCGCCTCGCCAACGGCGGTCAATGCATAGCCCTCGGAGGTGCGCAGGAACAACGTCGCGCCCAATGCCTTTTCCAGGGCGTTGACCCGCCGCCCGACCGTGGCCTGGTCGACCCCAAGCACCCGCGCGGCACCGCGTAATGTCGACTCGCGGCACACCGCCAGGAACACCCGTGCGTCATCCCAATTCATGCTGCCCCCTTGTGCTGCATATCTGCATCACTATGACGTGTAATCGCTGCATTATTGCATCGAAAAACCTGGATATGCTGGGCGCCATAGAAAATACCCAGGACCACCGTCATGCCCGACACTCATACCCCCTCTCGCACGGCCTTGTGGCTGCCGATTTTCGCTGGCCTGTGTGCCAGCCTGGTCAGCATCGGCCTGGCGCGCTTTGCCTACACGCCGTTGATTCCATCGCTGATCCAGGCCCACTGGTTCAGCGCCAATGATGTGGTGTACCTCGGCGCCGCGAACCTGGTGGGTTACCTGATCGGCGCGCTGATCGGCCGGCCTATCGCTCAGCGCACCTCGAACAGGACCGCGCTGCGCCTCATGATGCTGGCGGTGACCCTCGCGTTCTTCGCCTGTGGCTTCCCGCTGTCGGTGGTGTGGTTCTTCGCCTGGCGCCTGCTGTCGGGGATTGCCGGTGGCGCGATCATGGTGCTGGTGGCCGCGACCGTGTTGCCCCATGTACCGGCCGCACGTCGGGGCCTGGCCAGTGGGGCGATCTTCCTCGGCATTGGCCTGGGCATCGCCGGCTCCGGCACGATAGTCCCCCCGCTGCTGAGCCTGGGCTTGCAGCAGACCTGGTTCGGCCTGGGCCTGTTGGCCGTGGTGCTGACCGCCGCCAGCTGGTTCGCCTGGCCTTCGGGCACGCTGCATGAAGATGCGCGGCCCTCCGGCTCGGCCATAGCGACGCCTTCCGGTGTGTACCTGCTGTTCGCCCAATACGCCTTTATGGCCGCAGGGCTGGTACCGGCGATGGTGTTCCTGGTGGATTACGTGGCCCGTGGCCTGGGGGCCGGGGCGCATATCGGCGCGATGATCTGGGTGATGTACGGCCTGGGTTCGATTGTGGGGCCGGTCACTTACGGGTTCCTGGCAGACAAACTGGGCGCGCGCTTGAGCATTCGCGTGGTGCTGGTGGTGCAGGCGATAGCGGTCGGGGCGTTGCCGTTTGCCGGCTCGTTGACGGCCCTGGCGGTACTCGCGGTGCTCCTCGGTTCTTTCCCGCCGGGCATTGTGCCGTTGGCGCTGGCACGGGTGCATGAACTGATCCCCAACCATCATCAGCAGCAGGTCGCGTGGAGCCGTGCCACGGTGTCATTTGCCACTTTCCAGGCGCTCTCGGGGTTTGCCTATTCCGCCCTGTTCAACTTCAGCGGTGGCCAGCATGGGTGGTTGTTCATGATCGCCGCCGGGGCGATAGTGGTTGCCCTGGCACTCGAACTGGGCATGCGCCTGCTGAACCGCCGACCGTCCGCCGCGGTCCCACCCCATACGCTCATCGCTGCAGGTAATCTGAAATGACGCTCCCGAAAGAAATGACCCTGATCGAAATCACCACCCCCGGTGGCCCCGAGGTGCTGCAGCCGCGCCGCGCAGATGTACCGCTGGCGGGCCCCGGCGAGATCCTGATTCGCGTGCATGCGGCCGGGGTCAACCGCCCCGACGCCCTGCAACGCGCCGGCAAGTACCCGATGAAACCTGGCATGAACCCGCTGCCTGGCCTGGAAGTGGCAGGGGAAGTCGCCGCGCTGGGCGACGGCGTGACCGAATACGCCCTGGGCGATAAGGTCTGCGCCCTGACCAACGGCGGCGGCTATGCGCAGTTCTGCACGGTGCCCGCCAGCCAGGCGCTGCCGATCCCCGCCGGCATGGACTGGATTCAAGCCGCTGCCATACCGGAAACCTTCTTCACCGTGTGGGCCAACCTGTTCGGCCTTGGCGGCGCGCACACCGGCCAGCGCGTGTTGATCCACGGTGGCACCAGCGGCATCGGCACCACCGCCTTGATGCTCTGCCGCGAGTTCGGTATCCAGGCCTTCGCCACCGCCGGCAGCGCCGACAAATGCGCGGCCATTGCCCAGCTTGGCGGCGAGCCGATCAATTATCGCGAGCAGGATTTTGCCGAGGTCATCGCGCAACAGACCGACGGCCAGGGCGTGGACGTGATCCTCGACATCATGGGCGGCTCGTACCTCAACAACAATCTCAAGGCCCTGGCCATGGACGGTCACCTGGTGATGCTGGGCTTCCTCGGCGGCGCCAAGGCCAATGATGTCGACCTGCTGACCATCCTCGGCAAGCGCGCGGTGATCACCGGCTCGCTGTTGCGCGCGCGCACCAAGGATGAGAAAGCCGCGATCGCCCAGCAACTGCGCGAATATGTGTGGCCGGTGCTGGAGGCCGGGCGGTGCCTGCCGATCATCGACAAGGTGTACGAATACACCGACGCTGCCCAGGCCCATGCACGGATGGAAGGTGGGGACCATATCGGCAAGATTGTGTTGCGGGTGGAGTAACCGGCGGGCAACACCTATTAAATGTGGGAGGGGGCTTGCCCCCGATTGCAGTAGGTCAGTCAATGATGCTGTGACTGTCATACCGCTATCCGAGCATGGGTGTCTGCGCAACTTTCAGGCTGAAAAATCTCTTGGGGGTGAGGGAGCTTGGTTTCGTGGCGGCCTTCGGGCCGACCGCTTTTTTGGAGTTTTAGCGAGTACATATCCGT